>CAYZIV010000001.1:0-3987 GCA_964478475.1 uncultured Gammaproteobacteria bacterium
TTGAGGAAGGATTAATGAGCATTTCGGAATTTACAGAAAAAAGGTTGCTTTATCCGACTTTTCGCAGGCATAGCAAAATACCTAATGTACTTGTTCTGCACAAAGGTATAATTCGACCCGAAGATATTAATGAACGCGAAGGATACAGTGTTGTCAAACCGTTTAAAGCTGTATTAGACCTGGCATTGGATAAATCAATATCACTTGATATTTTGCGGCAAGCCCTGTCGGAAGCACTGCAAAGGGGACTGATTAAGAAGGATCAAATAATAAGAAATAAATACCTTAGCTCCATTTTCAATGAGTAAAAAGAAACAATATTCTTCTGCCGGATCTTTGCGCACCGCTTTAGAAGAACGCCTTAATAATACCGCGAAAAACAAAGGCCTGGACACCATGAGCCTTCGGAGAAAAACCGCTTTTGACAGGTTCCTGGTAAGAATTTTCAGCGGGCCCTTATCAGAAGAGATTATGCTTAAAGGCGGATATGCTTTGGAAATTGGTTTCAATAAATCAAGAACAACTAAAGACATAGATATATGCATAAAAGGTGAATCAGACAAGGAATTGTTCAACAGGGATTATCTTAGAGTTAAGATTCAGGAATCTGCCGAAATCGACATGCATGATTTCTTTGAGTATAATATAGAAGAATCTATTCTTGATTTAGAAAACACACCATACACAGGATTCCGGTTCCCTGTTGAGTGTAATATGGCCGGACGCAGGTTCGCCAGATTCAGTATGGACATAGCAATAAAAGATGTCTGGCTTGATATAAAAAATGAAATGAATGTAGGCGACCAGTTGCTTTTTGCAGGAATACAAGATAAAAAAATCCGGACAATTGCTTATGAACAACAATTTGCTGAAAAATTACATTCTTATTCTTTGCCCAGAAAATCTCAGAATTCCCGGGTAGCGGCATAAACACCGACATTAAAAAAGCATTCAGGGATATTCAATCTTTTGTGAATAATATCTATTAAATTTCGGTTTTTTAGTTATTCACTCCACTTTAGACTGGAATTCCCCGGGGAATTTTAGCAGGCATCGGGGATTGCGCCCTTTATCGGGCAGTCTTTTCCCGGTGTTTATGGGAACTTAATTATAGTTGCTTACAATCGCGGGACATAAATGTTCTGGATTACCGGGTCAAACCCGGTAATGACATTCTCCGGGGACTTTTTCCAGTATCCTCATATAATCTTCAGCCAGCGTATCCCTGTTAAACCTCTGCTCCACAAATTTCCGGCCGTTTTCTCCCAGGCGCTTTGCCTTGGCTTCATCACCCAGAATATCATCTATTTTTTCTACCAGCTCTTCCGCGTTTTCCGGGTCCATACATACCCCCGCACCGGATTCCTTGACCAGTTCTCCTGCTTCTCCGGCTACCCCCATTATAACGGGGATCTCCATGGCCATGGCCTCGAACATCTTTGATGGAATTACACTTTTAAAAAGATCAGACTTTTTTAAGTGAATAAGACTTATATCAATCGCGGACCATACTTCCGGCATACGATCTTTAGGCATACGTCCGGTAAAGACCACATTTTCAAGACCTTCTTTTTTTGCGTTTTCCTGCAGCTCTTTTCTGCGCGCGCCATCACCTACAATTAAATAAACAATATCTTTTCCTTTTGTTTTCCGTGCCGCCTCAAGAACAACTTCCAGACCATGAGCCATACCGATTGTACCGATATACGAAACGACCTTTTTATCAATAAGCCCGAACTCCTCCCGGACTTTTCCGCCATTATCAGATTTCTGATATACCGATAAGTCCACCCCGTTGTATATGACCGAAACTTTCTCGTCCGGAACATTTTTACTTGTGATATTGTTTTTATACCCCTTACCCACAGCAACAATATGCCCTGCGGTTTTATACATATACTTTTCCATCCATTCCAGAAAACCGATTATCTTTTTGTTTTTTATAGCTCCAACAGTTATTATTGATTCCGGCCAGATGTCTCTTATTTCCAGAACAAACGGGAACCTTCTTACTTTACGTAAAAGCACCCCGGCCCAGCCGCAGAAAAACTGCGGAGAGGTCGCGATCATTATATCCGGCTTTTTCATGAACAAACAATACAGAAAGGCGCTGATCATGTAAGAAACATAGTTCAGTATCCTTTTTACCGTACCGGCATTTGGCGCAAGATAAGTCCAGAGACGCACTACCTTTATTCCGTCTATTTCTTCTTTCTGAATAAGTTTATTTTTATACCCCTCATAAACAACACCGTCCGGGCAGTTTGGGGCACAGGTTATAACTGTAACATCATGCCCGGCCTTTACCCAGCGCTTTGTGTTGTCGTAAGTGCGGGACGCGGGGGCGTTGACTTCCGGGGGGAAATAGTGTGTGAGAAATAAGATTTTCATTTTAAAACCTTCCAATGACCGCCTTTATCAGAGCCGATTCTGGCAATCAGTTTTTTTTCTTTAAGTTTCTTCAGGTTTACTTTTACATTTTTTTCCGCCATCCCGATCTTCTCTGATATTTCCTTAATAGTAATATCAGGGTTAAAGGAGATTAATTTTATAATTCTTTTCTGGTTTTCGGTGACCTTTTCTGGCAACACGTTTTTAATAAAGCTTATCTGAAATCCACCCGCAAATTCTTCAATAACCGGCTCAGGCAACCCGGCTTTTTTAAATTCTTCTGATATCAGTAGGAAGCCTCTTCCCCAGGCCTCTATATATCCGATTCTAAAAAATATATCCGCTATATGAGGAGATAAAAGATATTTGATACGCAGAATATCCATAATTTTATCCGGCATTTCAAGCTAACTGCCCTCAATAATATCCTGGCTTATAAGGTCGGCCCCTGATTTCCCGAATTTACCAATTTTAACCGTTGCGGTCCTGATATATTTTTTCGCATCATTTCCAAATAACATTACCGCAGCTCTTGTTAATTCACCTTTTTCGGTTACAAGATCCAGTTTTTCAAGAATAGAAAAAACATCATCATCCTCTGCGTTATTATGAAGCCTGTTTTCGCTCACGGCTTTTTTTACAAAGCGCAATATCAATTGTTTATTCAGTGTTTCTATATCGGCATTGGGCACAGCCATTTCGTCCCAGGTAATGTTGTCTTTTCTTAAGATAAATTCTCGGAGTTTATGCCCCTGCAATTCCTGAACAGTACTGCCGCTCCGGTAATAATATCTGCCCCTGTAAGAAACAGGCACAGAGCTTTCGGCAATATTTATTTCAAGAACATCTTTTCCGTTACGAATACTTCTCTTTACATCAACAACAATTCCCAAACTATGAACAACTTTATTCGGTATATCCTCAAGAAGTTTTTGGGCATTCTCAATTCCAATAGTTTTGCCGTCGTCATCAATACCAATAAAAAGCTTGCCGCCTTCCGAATTCGCAAAGGCACACACGGTCTTTAAATATTCATCCCGCCATGAGCGTTTGAATTCTGTTTTAGAGGATTCTTTCACAATTAGTTTTTTTTCAGACATATCTTATTATTTCAATCTTATGATAAATTCCGAATATTCCTCAAAGCCATACTCTAAAATATCGTTTTCTATTTTCTTTCCGAATTCCGGGCAATAGAATCCTTTGTTAATCTTCATCTCGTTTTCAGAAGAAATAAATAACTCAATACTATCTTTTTCGGCAACAAATAATCCATCTTGCTTTTTTAAATTTATATCCGGATTAAAATGCAGAAATCCTGAGCATTAATATGAGAAACAGGATTTTCATTTTAAAACCTTCCAATGACCCAACTTGTCTCCACCGACTCTTTTTATAATGCCTGAATTTCTAAGCTTTTCAATATCCCGTTTAATGGTTTTATCGGAAACTTTAAGGCTATCCGAAAGAACCGCTATTGTAATTTTATTATCGTTTTTCATTAATCTCAGTATTGACTTTCTCCTGATTTCTGGGACATCTTCTGGGACATCTTCTGGGACATCTTCTGGGACATCTTCTGGGACATCTTCTGGG
>CAYZIV010000001.1:4087-25705 GCA_964478475.1 uncultured Gammaproteobacteria bacterium
ACATCCGCACTCTCTTTCCAGAAAATAATTTTTAAGGTAGAGTATGAGTATTCAAATTCAGGTTGGGGTTCACCATATTTGATACAATCATTCACTATATCAATAGTGCCTCTTCCCCAGGCTTCAATCAATCCGGCTTTATAAAAAACTGACGCAATCAACGGGTTCGTCGGCAGGGAAGGATGCGGCTTGCTAAACATCTCTACGGACATTTCGTCCGGCAGTCTGGCGCCGTTAGTCATAGAAAGTTTATCATCATAAACTTTAATCTGAAGGTTTGATGTGTTTGAGTAATCCCGGTGTATAAGCGCGTTTATAACCGCTTCACGCAAAGCAGAATACGGATATTCAAGTTTTTCACGCCTGTGTATTCCTTCGAAACGAATAGTACTCTTCAGATATTTCAGCCTTAGAATATCAAGAATGGCGTCAACTTGTCTGAAAAGATTTCCCTCGACAATATCACTACTGATAATATCTGTTTCAGTAGCAAATTTTCCGATTTTTGAATGTGACTGAATAAAATACTTTTGAGGATCTTTAGCAAAAAGAAGTATTGCCGCTCTTTTTAAATATTCACCATCAAAAAGATTAAGTTTTTTTAATAGAGTTTTGATATCTTTTTCTTTATTAATAGAGGGAACCCTGTCAATGGCGAGACTCTTGAAATTTTCTATAGTCTCCTGGTCTATTTCGTTTATTGAAAACTCCTCAACCCTGATATCGTCCCAGGTCTTTCCGTATTTCTTCAATAGAAACGCGCTTAATTCATTGCCGTTAAGTTCAATAGTGACACTTCCGCTGCGGACATAAAATTTCCCCTTGAATGAAACAGGAGCGAAAGACCTGTTTGTGTTTATTTCTATATAAGAGTCTTTACCAAGGCTTTTTTCTTTTATTTCCGGAATGATACCAAGTCTGTTATTGATTTTATTAGGGAGATTCTCGAGCAATTTTCTAATTCCTTTAAGCCCGGAAACGGCCCCGTCGTCATCGATGCCAATATAAAGCTTGCCGCCTTCCGAATTCGCAAAGGCACACACGGTCTTTAAATATTCATCCCGCCATGAGCGTTTGAACTCTGTTTTAGAGGATTCTTTAATATTCATAAACATATTACCCATTATAAACCGCGCAGGTGTTTTTCCAGCTCAAAACAGTACCGTCCCCGCGGCTTTGTTTTCTATCTCCGCCGTATATCACATAGCCCGGTTTTGCCCCCTGCCCTGATATTTTTTTAAGGAAATCAAGGTTCTTGAAGAAATCCCGGTTAACGGTTTCTCCCGATTTTATTTCTACCGGAACAAGCTTTCCCGCACGCTCGAACACGCAATCTATCTCATGGCCTGTTTTATCTCTCCAGAAATACAGCTCCGGATCCCGCCCTGTATTTAACCAGTATTTAGACATCTCATTTATGATGAAATTCTCAAAAATTCCGCCCTTGAGATAGTGCGTCCTTGCATCATCCGGATTATAAAGACCGAGCAGGAAACACAATAGGCCGGTATCATTAAAATATATTTTCGGCATCTTAACAAGCCTTTTACTGAAATTTCTATGATGCGGTCTTAAAAGGGTTATGATATATCCGGTTTCAAGAACGGAAATCCATGATTTCGCGGTATTATGTGTAATTCCGCAGTCATTTGCCAGCGAAGAAAGGTTTAAAAGCTGTCCGCACCTGCCGGCGCACAGTTTAAGAAACCGGTGAAATGAATTAAGATCCGGAATTTTTTTTATCTGACGGACATCTCTTTCCACATAGGTTTTTACATAATTTGAATGGAAATCCGAAGGATTAATTTCTTTGTCATAAATACCCGGATAAAACCCTGTGAACATATAATTTTCAAGATTTTTTAATTCAAGGGGGGTGCCTTTTAGTTCTTCGTGACTGAAGGGAAGAAGCGACAAAAGCGCCACTCTGCCCGAAAGAGACTGAGAAATGTTCTCCGGTAAAAGAAAATTCTGCGAACCCGTGAGTATGTATCTTCCGGCCTGTCTATTTTTATCAACCGCGGTCTGAATATAAGAAAACAATGACGGAACCCGCTGTATCTCGTCAAAAATTACTTTTTCCGGATATTCTTTTAAAAAACTTCTCGGGTCGTTTATCGCGTAGTCCCTGATATCGAGTTCTTCGAGAGAAACATATTTATAATCCGGGAAAGTACTCTTTACAAGCGTTGTCTTGCCGGATTGTCTCGGCCCGATAACCGCGGCAACAGGGAATTTTCCGCATAAATACTTCAGCTTTTCTGAGAGTTTTCTTTTTATTATCATAAAAAAGAATATAATTAAACTCGGACAAATTGTCAATCTGATTTACAATTTGCCCGAACATCACTCTAAACCTGCCGATTTTTCTGATTTTTAAGCTTTTTCCTAACCTGGATCAACAGGAGCTTTCATACCCTAAAAGCTTTAGTTCCAACTCGCATATATTTGAAACCTGTTTTAAGGTTTCCGGGTCCATCTCAGATTTCCATCTATTAACTTTGATTTTTCCGGTGGGATTATCTGAATTTATATCCCTTCCTAAATTGACATCCTGACCAATAAATTCTGAAATTCTCTTGAGTACAGATTCTCTGTCATTAATCAGATCTTCGTATTTTATCTGCAACAGATCAATGTCCCTGTTTGCTTCAATGAAATTCAGGACAGTATTTACAGAAAACTTCCACTGCATCGCGGCGACTTCCGCCTTTGTAAAATGTTTATAAGCATATTCCCAGCCGGGGAATTTGGGACCCCAGAGATATTTTTTTATGCCGAGAAGATTGAGCATACTTTTAATATAATGGCCTTTATGTTTCAGAATTACAAAAGGAGAGATTTTTTTTGCAAACACATATTTTATAGCATAGAGGGCTGTTTTCAATTTGTTTTTATTATTCTTGCCCGATTGAGTAACCTTTCTCATATCACCTTCATATTTTTTTATAGAAGATAAGACAACATCACGCCCGTCTCTTACCAAATAAATAAATTTTGCATCAGGAAAAACTTTTTTAACAAGAATTGGTCTCAATGAATTCGAAGGGGTTTTTTCCAGTATAGGATATTCGGTAATCTGTAATTCTTCAAAAAGATTTTTTATTTTAAGAACAGCTGGTTGTCGCAAACAGCTTATAGGCAGGAAATCGTTTACGGAATCTGCCTTGGCAAGCTTCCATATATAATTTCTTTCACCAATATAATTAACCTTAAATATTTTGGAAAGTAAACGACCCAAAAAGTAAGTACCGCTTCTGGCTGCTCCTAGAATAATTATCGAATTCTTGATTCTATACCTCTTCTGATGTAAAATTAATAACAACATTGCTTCAAAGAATCCTTTAAGGATTCTTTAAGGACTAATCTATCATTATTTGACAGTTCTTTCTCCCATCTTCCAGTATTTGATTCGTTTAACCTAAATTTCATAATGTCTTTATGAAAAGACATCCCTACTTTATTACATATTTCTCTGAGCTTTCTCTCCTGATTAATACATAAATCTTCTAACTTGACCTCTATAAATTTATTGACGGGAATAGTCTTTTTTATTTCGTTCCAATATAACATTTTCTCTTTGTAATAATTTATAGCTTTTTTTAAAGATGCAGGACACCACCGTTGTTTCATATAGGAAGCAACAACATCTCTTGGATCTCTCACCATATGAACAAGAAAAGAGTTAGGTAATATTTCCAAATATTCTTTAAAAAAGAAGATATTGTAAGTATTGTCTTCGACATAAAATCTCTTGCCATTTCTATCCAAACACTCTATATAAATAGAGTTAAAAAAAGTTCTGAAAATTTCTACAAGTTTTAAAGAAACATCGTTCTTTGGCAACAGTATTTCTTTATTTGTAAAGGAGCCTTCTGCCCCTGCCCATGTTCCTTTATATTTCAAAAGAACCAGATCATTAATAAGTTTTTTTGAAGCCTCCTCAAAATTCGGAAAAACCCTATTAAGCTCCCACTCTTTATATTTTCTGATATTACCACTCATTTTCAATGGTTTTAAAAATTTTTCAAAAAGAACCGCGACATTATCAAGAAAGCCCTTTTGAGCGACACGGTCTAAAAGCCTTTCCATCCTTAAAATAGCCCTTTCACCTACAAACGGCGACCAACTATATTTTAAACAAGAATATGTTGGAAGTATACCGTCAGGGTCAATAGTAAATCTGGTCTCAAAGGGCAAAGCAAAAACATCCGGATGTTTTGAAAAAGCGTATTTTAGAGCATTAGTCCCCGTTCTGCCAACACCACCTATTAAAATAACCGGCACATCATTCATGATAATTTCCATATCCATCTGAGGACTTCAAATGCCTCAGCATATTTTACACCGATCTGTGTGCCCCGTATAGAAGCATAGTTTAGAATATAGTTCTCATTATTATAATTGCGAAAATATTGGCTTTTGTACTGCTTTATTGCGGCCACTTTTTTATCGAGATTACTTTTGGACACTTCTACAACAAGATCAGACCTGAATGAGATATTATTCCATGGAAGCTCATATCCAAGAACTGTTGTGTTTTTAAACGCCCTTAAAGCTTCAGAACAAACTGTAGCATGATCCTGGTGGATATCATTTGAAGAGGGGACAAAAATTGTATCCGGAGCATACTCTTTTTTAACTTTTACAAGTTCTTCTAATATTTCCTGTCTTTTTTCAGGGAAATTACGTACGGGAAAATCATATATTGTTTTATCTTCTTTTGAAAACCCAAGCGTCTTTACAGCAGTAGAGCACTCTTTTATTAAGGTGTCAGACTCGAATCCTACAGGCAAAGACTCCTTGCAGCTTGAAAATGCGATATACTTTTTTTCTACTCCAGATTCTACCAATTGGCTAATAAAAGCTCCTGCCCCTAATTCGCCATCATCAGTATGCGGAGATAGAACAAGTATACGTTTAATATTGAATTTATTCAATTTAACACCTCTTTATATAAATTTAAAAACTTTTCTGATTCATTCTCCCAATTATATTTATTCTCTACAGCCTGCCTGCCTTTAATACCCATAAGCGCAGCATTTTCTTTGTCACTCAGGATTTTATCAATCGCAGCTGCAATGCTTGAAATGTCATCTGGAACACAGGTGATACCTGCGCCTGTTTCTTCCATTATTTCCGTCCAATATTTAAAATTTGAACATACGACCGGAAGCCCCGCTGCCATATATTCAAACAATTTATTTGGGATAGCATTCTGATAATCATGAACAGGCTGATTGCAAACAACACCTACTGATGCTTTGGACATTAAATCAACAACTTTACCATATTCGACTTTGCCAAGATAAGTAATTCTTTTGTCTTTAAATTTTGTACCAATTCTATTAAAAACAGACCCGTGACTAATTCCTGCAATCACTAACTTCCAATTTACGCTACACTTTTCAAACAGAGCTTCAATAACTTGCTCAATTCCTTTAAATTCAGTTAAACCACCTGTATAAAGCACTAAACTGGGGTCTCTTGAATTCTTCTTACTGGATAAGTTTTTTATGTAATTATATTCGGGAAAATTTCTAATAACTTCTGATTTTATTGCACAAGAATTTCGCAAAATATGCGGAGCAGCAGCAACAATGCCATCAAATTTTTCTGATGCTTTTTTAAATTGGCGCCGAAAAAACCGGGAAAGAAAACCTCTTGCAATAGATGGTATCCATTTTCTTGCTTTTATTTTTTCTAAGAAATCCTCATGCGAGTCAAAAACGATTTTTTTTCCGGCTCTTTTCAGTTTTAACCCCACAGAAATCAATTCCGGATCATGAATATGATATAAATCGCTATCTATCTCTAACGCTTTTTTTAACAACTTTTTAGGAGCCAAAAAAATTCTTTTTAGCTTATCATTGTATAATCCAATATCTAAGATTTTCACTCCGTCCTTTTCCTCATCTCCCTTTCCATCGGCAACAATTAAACTTACCTTGTATTTCTGCACAGCAGCCAGACTTCTACATTCTTTTAAGAAAATTCGGGTATCGTATCGTTTATGTACGGTGGTGAGATGAGTTATTTTAATTTCATGGCTCATATTCTGGAATGACCTTTCGATTATAGCTTTCTACAGCGGCAAATATAATAAAATAGGGGACAGCTAGCTGGTAGCCTGATATGAAGTTATTAGCAAGCATAACTACTAAAATCATACAAGAATAATAAAAAAGCATTTTTGAAAAAATAAGAACTTTCATATCTATATTAAACAAATTTTTCTTTGAGCGTAGATAAAAAGAAGAATGTTTAAGCAAATATCCAAACATTGGTATAACTGCAAGATAACCGAATATACCATAACGCCTCAGTAAAAGCAGGTATTCTCCATCTACAACCGTTTCATGTATCGCTTTGGCAGGACCCCAACCAAAAACAGGAGAAGCCATGAATAAATTATAAGCCTCGGTAAATTTTTCGATTCGGGTTAAATATGATTTATTTGTTCCTTCAAAAATACCGTAAAATCTAATAAATATAAAATCTAACTTTGGAATAAAATAAATAATAAGACCCAGAATAAACCCAATCAAAGCTAATTTATTATAAAATCTTATCCTTTTGGAAACCAAAACTCCCATAAATAAAGAGAAAACTAACCCTAATATACCAGCTCTAGAAACCGTTAAGAATAATGATACTAACAATAAAAAAGCTAATATTAAATTTTTTGTACTTTTGGAATAAGAAAACTTGGCCATATTATAGAAAAAGAATATACCGGCAATAGCCGAACCCGTATTAGAATTATTACCAGTTAAAAGAATACGACTACCCCCTGTATTCAAAAAGCGCTCAATATGAGTTTCGCCAACATACAGCCTGCTTATATATGATCCAAAGCTAGCTGGATAAAAGAATTGGGCAAGGGCAAAAATAATTACTATAACTGAACCTACTTCCATTATTAAAATCAGCCTGTTTAACACAATTTCTTTATCTGTCTTGTAAACAACGGCTATAGCCAATAGCGGAAACATTATTTTTATTATTTCATTTACATCTCTTAAGCTTACCGGCACATTTAAAAAGGCGTAACCATAAAAAGTTGAGATAATCATGCTGAAAACAAAAAAACTAAAATATGAAAAAACACCCCCTTTGGGAATCGTGGGCTTAAATAGTAAAATCAAAGGAACGATGCTTAAAAACAGCAAATCTGAAAACCTAAACCCCATTTTTCCTATTGGAAATTTAGGAAGCAAAAGACATCCTGCGAAAAGAATAACAACGAGACTAGAAATATCGTAATGTTTTTGTATACTATTCATTAATTCTATATAATATTGGTATAAATACCAACAAGTTTATTTGACACAACTATATCACTGTAGTTTTCTACAACAAAAGTTCTCAGGCAAGCAGAAGTAAAATTATTTTTAACAAATTCAGCTAAGGCCTTTTTAATTCCTTCATACGAATTCTTACAAATAATCCCATGCTTATTAGATAAAATAATTGATTCAGGTCCTCCGCACTTTGTGGCTATTACGGGACACCCGCAACTCATTGCCTCGATAAGCACCACTCCGAAAGTTTCGTATTTACTCGTTAAAACAAAACAGTCCGCTGAACACATAAGCTCTTTAACGGTTTGCCTGTCAATTCTTCCCTTTAATTCAACCTGTTTACTAAGCCCAAGTTTATTAATCAATTTTTCAAGATTTTTTCTTTCGGGGCCATTGCCGGCGATAATCAATTTATACTTCTTGTCATTTCCGTAAATCTCATAAAAAGCCTTAATTAAAGAAGACTGGTTTTTATTCCGGGTCAGATTACCGACATTCAGAAAAATTGTTTGGTTTTTATTTTTAGATTTACTTTCACATTTAAAAAAATCCGTATCAACAATATTCGGGATAAATTCAAACTCCCTGCTAAACTCTTCTTGCAACAGATTACGCAGACTTCTACTTACAGCTATGTTTTGTGAACTTTCTCTAAAAACACTTTTAGCAAGCTGTTTATGAGAACTGTGCAAGGAATTCAATGCAAAACCGGAAGAATGCTCTGTAACAACAAACGGAATACCGTATTTTTTTTTTGCATATAACGCAGGGCGACCGCTTTCATAAACATGCACATGTATAATATCAGGCTTCCAGCCTTCGGCAATAATATTATTTAATATTTTTTTCAATAACAATGAACGTAAAAATAAAACAACCCGCCTGACTTTAGGAGGAGCAGGAAATTGATATCCGCAAAAACTAACCCCGTTTTTGATTGACCTTTTTAAACCAAAATCAATTTTCTTTGACTTTATAATATTTCTTATAGAAACAGGCTTTGCGGAAATAAGTTTTACATCATTGCCACGCTTTGCCAAAGCAGCAGCTTGATCAAGAAAAAATATTCCCGAATGACAATTATAAGAATTCGGAAATGAGTTTGCTATAAACAATATCTTCATTATTTTATTGACCTACCTATTTTCTCCCAGCTCTTTCAAGCATTTCTTTTACAAAATTATGCCAAGAATAATTTTCTATCACTCTTTCCACACAATTTTCGGACATTTTCTTATATTCTTTTTCAGTAAGGCTTAATATCGATTTAACCGCCAAGGCCAAAGCATCAGCAGAATAGTCCTTTAATACTTTACCAGTTTTGTTATGAACAATTATCTCATACGAAGCGGTAAGAAATTTTTTGCCGTCTCGGCCAAAGCTAATTACAGGTGTCCCGCAGGCCATTGCTTCAAGCAGAACCTGGCCAAAAGATTCAATCTTTGTCGGCAAAACGGTGACTTTTGATATTCCATAAAATCCAGGCAGCAACTCGTTCTGCCAACCAGCAAAAATAACTCGTTTTCCCACCCCACAATTTTTTACATATTTCCTGATTCTTTGCTCTTCCGAACCACTGCCAACCAGAATAAGTTTAACATTTACGGGAAGCAATTTCAAAGCATCGACTATCAGATATACATTTTTAGAAACGGCGAGCCTTCCAACATATAAAATAAGTTTGTCTTCTGAAGATAAAGAAAATTTTTCTTTTATGCAACTAAGCTGATCATATCCTTTTTCCGGATTATATTTTTCTATATCTACACCAGGCTTAATAATGTTGATGGCGTTGATAGAGACATTATATGATTTTGCTATTTGTCCCGCCATATTTTCACTGAAACATACCGGATAGCAATGTTTAAGCAAAGCTCTTTCAATCCTGTAAAACTCTTGGAATTCTAGAGGAAAGAGCATCCAGCGCATTACTCTTTGTTTAAAGGGAAGGCCTTTCGTTTCAAGATAATTGCCACGGCAACTCATATAAGCGTTGGTTGAAAAAATCTGAAACACCGGCACCGTAAACCCCGCTTTTAAAACCCCCAATCCAACGACAGCAGATCTTGACCAGACCGCATCAGGTTTAAATTCAGAAAGGATAGATTTAATTTTATCTTCTGTAAATTGCAAACGTACACTCAACCTTTTGTGCGGCCATTTGTGCGTAGGGCCATTTTCTTTTATTATCTTAATTCCGTTATGAAATAGTTCCCGGGGGTCATCTTTCTTTTTAATTATTGTCCAGATTAACACCTCATGACCCAATTTTTTTAACTCAAGAGCCATAAAATTAAGAGAATTCTCAACTCCACCAACCGAAGGATAAGCGGCCGTATTTACAATAAGTATTTTCATTTCTTTCTTCTAATCAAATTAGTAAGCCGGATGATTATATTTATTAAATTAACAGAAGCCTTAAAGCCGGGAACTGTTTTAGGGAAAACATATAAGAAATGGCCAGTTTTTTCTAATAAATAAGGATACTTAAGTAGAAAAGTTCTTCTCCAGCCTGTCCTTAAAAAAAAGGTAAGCCTGTACTTAATTACCCACACAATAGCCATCTTGCTTTTTTTACCCTTCAAAAGGCCCTGGGTGTCGTAGTCGAACTCAGAATGAGGTTCTCCTTTCTTCTTCAGCCATAAATTTCTGCTTATTGCCGGTAGCATTTTACTACCCGTTATACCTTTTATTACGCATTTTTCTATTTGTTCAGTGTTCATTTGAGACATTTCTATTTTGCCTGCCTGCTCAGCAGACTTTAAGACAGCAAAAGCCCTCTCTGTCCGACAAACAGTAACCGTCTCATCTGTACCGCCCGCATGTATATCCCCGAGTGTCATGTCGGAAAGCCAGTTCCCTCCATCTGGACACAAAAAGCATCTCTTTAATGAGAAAAGAGGAACCGCAACATCAAGCCATGGGTAAAGAGGTTTTTCTGCAGCAGTGCCGTCTTTTTTAATAAACCTACAGCTACCCGGATATGGACCGTAACGCCAGGCAACAAATTTTGATTCCTCCGGATATTTGACTCCTATTGTCGAGGCTATCGCAGTAAGTGAGTCATAGCTTTGTATCTGGCCGCAAAACAAGCCAATAGTAATAATTTCGCTTTTTTTCAACTTGGGAATTTTTTCCATCGCATAAAACAATCCACCAAGCTGGCATGGGATGGCGGTCATTACAATCTTTCTTGGTCTTTTTTTTAATTCAGGAATCAAATCCGCCAATATCGGCACCGGGCCGTATTTACTCTCCATGGCGGATTTAATTACCGTAAAATCTTTGGTTATTTTCAAAGCAGGTCTTTCATTTTCCATTACTAAAACCGCAGCTTCATCAACCGTTCCAGATTCGATAAGATGCATTATCAATGAAGTTGCTATACCGCCGGAGGCAGAATTAAGCCTTATGTCAGGATCGGTAGAATGACCAAGCAAATATTCTTTAACAGGGCCTCTTTCTTTGTCTATAATTATGTCGTTAGAAGTCTTTTCCTTTACCCATTTATTAACCGTATAGCCTTTTCCGGGACATACATCATAACACAAACCGCAATTTGTGCATAATTCTTTATTAATTACCGGAATGTAATTTACAGAAATATCTATTGTAATCGCTTTGGTTGGACAAATACCTGCGCAAGCACCGCATCCACAGCATAATTGATCTTTTAATATTTTACTAATTGATTTAATATCAACCTCCTTTTAATCCTCAATAATGATAAATCTAAATTTCCCATTAGGCTCTCTTGGTATTCTTTCTGTGTATTTTAAGGAGATGTCAACTGACTTATCAAAAAGAGAGTGCAGCCTTTCCAGGAATAACTTCTCAGTAGTTTCATTATAGTTCAAATCCTTTACAATCTTAACAATAACCCTACCGGCTTTTTTATATAATAACTGTAGTTCAACAATCCCCTCAAGGTCAATAACCATTAAACCTATAACTCCTGATGTTATTGACTTACCTTCAGGTGTTACAATAACACTGCCAGATCTTCCATCAAGAGAATTCAACATTAAACTAGGTATTCCACATTTACATTTCTTTTTTGATATACTAGCAATATCTCCTACCTCATATCTAATAAGAGGCATCGCATAGTTATTCAGGTTTGTCCCTATCAAACGGCCGGGTTCTTCAAAAACCTGATTATTTTTATCATCAATTATTTCTACCATGCATTTAACCATATCTATATGGTATCCATTATGTTCTTGACATTCGGCAGCTGTCGCAATTTCCTCACCCATACCATATCTGTCGAAAACCTCACACCCCCAGGCTTTTTCTGTAACTTCTCTCTGTTTAGACGTTACCATATCGCTCGAAGCCATTACAGATTTAATAAAGTCGAATTGACGGTTATTCCGCAAAGCATATTCGGCTAATAAATACAGTCCGCTTGAATATCCTTTCAGAAATTGAGGCCTGTGTTTTTCTATTAAGTCGCAATATTTTTCAAGAACAGTATCGGCAAGGTTTGTTGTGGCAAGTCTTCCTCGCTTTGATAGTGGAAAATAATCGCCAAAATATTTCTCGCCACTGTTGCCCCATTTTGATTTATCATTCATAAGATCAAACGAAGGCCTGCCCATAAAAAACAACCTCTCAGTTATATTATGCATTCCGGCGTATTTTTCCCATCTACGCATTGAAGCTGACCGTGCTAACTCTGTAGGCATATCATAATAAAATTCCAATGGAGTACCAGTTGTTCCGCCTGTTCTATGCACAATTAAATCCTTCTTGTTTACTCCATCGGCAAGTAATTTTTCACCATTATTTTTGATGTCTTTTTTTGTTAAAACAGGCAATTTTGTCATATCTTCATATGAATTGATAGCTTCAACATCAACCCCTTCAGTTTTCCATTTTTCTTTGTAGTATGGAACTTTCTCTGATGCAAACCTTAAAAGTTTTTTTGTTGCGTTCCATTGATAATCTATCAATTCTTCACGGCTCCAGGAATCAGTCAAATCAAACCAATGCCAATAATCTCGGTAAATTTTCTTGTTCTTTATATAATACCAGAATAACGGGGACAATGTCTCCAACAAAAAATCTGGACAATATTTATTTATCTTGTAACCCCAACCCACAATTAACCGCCTTTTTTCTTTATTAACAAATTAATTAAACCCCGAATTTCATGACATCTAATTTTAGCTATTAAAAAGAAAAAGCTCAAAGACAAAAATAACACACAAAAAGAGCCTATAACATTTTCAATATAATAAATTTTGACTATGCCTAAAACCGTAGCAGCAATAACCCCCACTATATAAGCCCGGGGAGGCTTATATCTATGTTCAAAAATAAAAAGCATATATAATATGATAGTTGTTTGTGCAATAACCGCGGCAATCGCCTTTGAAAAAGCTATTGCTAAAACACCAAAAGCCTTTATAAACAAGAGTGTTCCTGCCAACTGAAATAATATTTGAAAAAAGCTTATAGAAAATTTAAATATATTCTTTTCAGAGGCAATTAAAAGAGGGGTATTTCCAAAATATAAACTGGTTATTACAAATTGTATAGAGAAAATAACCAACAGATAATCATAAACGGCGTATTCCCTTCCATAAAGCGATAAAATTTCTGTGCTGAAAGAAATCAAGAATAATGAAATAACTGTCATCAACATCGAACCATTACGCTGTAGAAAATTATATGCTTCGCTTATTTTTTCTTTGTTACCGGTCGCCAACAACGAAGAAAACATCGGAATAAGGCTTGCTCCGATCAACTTAGGCGCAATCGTAATTAACAAACTTATACTTAATACAGCCTGATATTTCCCAAGCCCAGACAAATCATTTAAGGAAAGAACTGCCATTTTGTCAAAATTGTGGTATAAAAAAGTAAAAATCGTTGCTCCCATACTTGACGCAGACAAGCCCCAAAATCCCTCGGGCAAATACCATTTTGGTACAAACTTAACTCTTCTTTCTCTTAACACATTTACCAGACAAACAATTCCACCAGCCGTGTAACCGCTAACAAAGCAAACAATAATGATTACATCGCCATATTGAACCAGAACATTACTGTTTGTCAAATACAAAAAGGCTATTGTCGGAAGCAAAACAAGTCTAACCATTTGTCTCGCAATAGCTGATATTTTAACAATCATTAAACCCGAGGCGGTATTCGCAAGCAACTCAACAAAAACAACCGATACAGAAAGCAATATAAAAAACCAGTATTGGTCCATTGAGTAATCTCTTCGTATTAGGAAACGAAACACACTCGGAAAAAATTTAAACAAAGCAAGAACTATTATCATCAAAAGAAATATTATTAACAAATAAGAGAAAAAGAAACGACCCCTTTTCTCTGCGGTGTTTATTTTTGGCAGAAAAACATTGAAAACTGGCGGACCGCCATAAATTACAAATGTTTTCACAACACTTACAAATATTAATAACAGGGAGTAAGTTCCAAGAACTGAAGGTGAGGTTTTGCCTAATAATAAAGAAATTAAAAAAGCAGCCGGAAGCCCAAAACCGTTCATAAAAAAGAGCCATTTAGCCCCTTTTATGCTCCGCCTTTTTATTTCTGAAACACCGAGGTTCTCGCTCATTTATTTATTGGACCTCTTCTAAAAAGCCTTAAAAGCTTTGAATACAAAAACAATAAGTTAAAGGACAGGAAAGAGAATTTAAAGGCTTTTAATATAAAAAACAAACCGATACTTTTTAATGAAGACCAGGAAAAAATTAAGACAATACCATAGCAATCAAAATAAAAAAACCTTTTACTCAACATTGAATAGCAATGTTTAAAATTATTTTTACTATTTTCTATGCTAATATTTTCACAAATCTCAGAAAGAAATTCAAATTCCTGAGCATTCCAGTTCATCGAGGCCGCAACATCCTCCCATACAACTCCGCCTTTTGTTCTGAATTTTTTCCCCGTAAGGTTTTTTCCAACAAAACCTGGAAAAGATCCATTATTGTACTGTTTATTAATAATAGCCTGTACGGTATACTTGGGAATAACATTTTTACCGATGACCGCTTCCGCTTTTTTAAGCCCCACCAAAGCCATACCAGCACCGGCGATGAACTCAGGATACTTTTCAATCTTCCCCTGCCAGCATGTGTGGTAAAAAAGTTTTGTTTCAGGGTCTATCATGTTAACAAGATACTCTGACTGAGCCTCAATTATTTCTTTATAACGATTATCTCCGGTTTCTTTAAAAAGAGAACAAAAACCCCGCAAAGCAAGGCCCGTATATAGAGTTACATAGTTATCCGGTTTCCGGTTTTTATCCGTAAACTGGTATGAAAATCCGCCCGGGGGCATCCTCTCAGAATCTGAATCATCCGAAGTAGTTATTTTGCCTTCTAATAATTCTTTATTGGTCTCCTGAGTATAATTCCATCTTTCAATCAGCCACTCTCCGGTTTTCAAGGCAATTTCCCTGAACTCTACATTTCCAGTTTTATTATATACCGCCAATAAACCCTCTACCGCCATTGTATTAAAATTAACTACATATCTATTCTCATTCGGGCTGTAATAGTCCGTTTCCGAAAACTTAAAAGCGCCCTCTTCTTCCACCCATAATTTTTTTAACCAATATTTATTTATGTGATCCTGGCAAATATTTATATATCTTTCTTTTCGTTCCTTATCAGTAAATTCCGAAGCTCTGACCAGGGCGCATACCGCGAGAGCGCAACTGACAAGAGACTTGAATTTATCGTTTTCATGACCGGTGTAATTAATATATCCGGTTGCGGGATCATATCGCGAAGCCTGTAAATCTGCTGCTTCTACCATTCTATTATACCAGCAATCCGCCCTTGTCTTCTCGTATAAATTAGAATAACCACGTATAATCGCCGACTGTGTCCATGCAGTATCATGCAACCGGAACATCCTCTTTGTTTCGGTTCTGTGAACTACAAAACCATTATAGGCCCCTTCTTTTGTTTTCCACGTATCCATCCAGTTAATCAGACCGGAAAGGGACTCTTCAATTTTATTCTGACTGAGCATTTTTCAAATCTTCCAGTATTTTAACAGAAAACAAAGTATCTTTAATATCAGAACTATCTTTTATTTTTCCATCTATTTTATCAGCAAATATCCGAAACTGCTCTGTTTGCGCTTCTGTTTCTGAGGATTTTACTTTTATTTTTCTTTTTTTATTATCAATTATTTCCAGACAGTTTCCGTTAATAAAGACAGAGGCTTTTTCAAAAATAAATTTCATTTCAAAAATGCGGATTGAAGAATAGCCTGTAATGATTTCCGCTTTAACTCCCTCAGGGTAATTCATTGATACATGCCCAAGGTCCCCACCTTTTCCAACCCTCAGCCGCTTAACTCTACCCTTAACTTCACAATGATTTCCCAATAAAAAAAGGACAATGTCTATCATATGCACACCAAGTTGTTCCACGCTTCCGATAGGATTTTCAGAAGGATCCAGTTGCCATGAATGGCGGGGTTTTGTATCTACAAAATTCGCTGCATAAATAAATAATATGTCGCCATATGTTTTTTTTTCAAAAATAGCTTTTATTTTACGGAATAAATCACTATGTCTCAAATAACACCCGGACTGCAAAACAAGAGAGCGGGCTCTGCAAACCTCCACCAGTTCTTTTCCTTCAGAATAAGTGGATGTCAACGGCTTTTCTACAAAAACATTTTTATCGTTTAAAGCTGCTGAGATCGCTATTTTATAGTGGTATTTATTCGGTACAGAAATACAAACAGCGCATATGGAACTATCTGAAAAGATATCTTCAATTTTTCTAAATGCCGAAACGCCTTGTTTTACAGCGAAATTCTCAGCTTTTTTATTATCAACATCATAAATACCGACAATGCGAAATTTACGGGACCGCATTATGCTTTTTGCATTTACCCCGCCCCATCCGCCAATCCCTATTAAGGCGATGTTGATACTGCCGGAGGCAGGGTTTAATAAAAATTTGTCAGACAATTTATCTATAAACTTCATTTATATCAAATTTCTCCCGCAGATTCTTCCATACATTCTATTAGAGTTTTCCGCTGAGTCCAGCCAATATCTTTTATTTTTGAATTGCTGTATATATTGCCACGGGTTTTCATTACATACAAAGCGACAATGCTATCCTTTGTCAGCCCCCTGCGCTTTATTAAGGATTTTACAAATCTAATAAAATACAGCAAAACAAAACCTTTTCGCCCGATATAAAAAGGGGGATATTTATTTATTCCGTTAATGACTTTTAAATTATTAAAATATTTTATCGACGGCTGTTCCTGGTCTACCGCAACATAAATTTCTTTGTCTTTTCCTTTTTTTTCCGCAATAAATAAAGCATCGCAGAAATTGTCAATATTAATCAATGGCAACCTCTGGTTTTTACAATACTCCAATCCTCTCCTTAGAAAAGATTGTTTTGTTTTTTTAATTTTTGGACCAAAGATAAGCCCCGGTCTTAAAATAAGAAGCTTTGTCCCGGCTCCGGTCGCATTTTTTAGCAATTCATTTTCCGCCTCATATTTACTTTTACCATAGAATTCTGCTCCGGTAAATATGGAAGCGGATTTTTCGTCTAATATTTGCTTATGACGGGTTTTATAACCCATCGCCGCGATACTGCTTATGTATATGAAAGAATGGATATTACTCTTTAATGCTTCTTTGAATAATTCCAGGGTCCATAAAATATTTATCCTGTAATATTCTTCCCAATTTCCGCAATTGCCTGTCTTTGCGGCGCAGTGAACAAAGACATCATTCTCTTGCAAAATATCAGGAAGGGCGGAATATTCCGCAAATGGGATTTCTGCATTTTTAAGGACTTCTAACGAACGTCCTTTGCGGGCCAACCCAACAACTTTTTTTCCTTCAGAAATTAGACGATTATAGAGATGCTTCCCTAAATATCCATTGGCTCCGGTAATAATCCATCTTTTTTTCATAGATATAGAAAATTATTTTACACCGGAGGGAAAGTAATCTCTGTATCTTTCATACATAATAGTTAAAAGGAATGATAGAAAAGCAGAAAACAAAGCCGCGATAATAACAAGCAGCTTCCTCTTAGGCTTCGTCCTTACTAACGGCGCATGTGCCTTGTCAATAATAGTAATAACCGGTTTTGCTTTTTCTTTTTCAATTTTCGCGGTCTCAAACTCCTTGCGTAAAAGAAGATATTTTTCCTCTGCAACTTTTACATCCCTTAAAAACCACTCCTGCTGTTCCATAAGCGCCGGAGAAGAAACAACCTGGTTTTTTTCCCTGAATTTTCTTAAAGCCGCGCTTGCTTTTTTGAGTTCTTTGTTGGCATCATTCACTCTTTCCTGCAGAAATTCCACATTACTGTCTTTTTTCTCGAGCCTGAAATTCATATAGAATTCGTTTAACTCTTTTGTAATAAAATTTGCGAGTAACGCGGCAATATCCGGATTGACATAATTCACACTTAATGAGAAAGAACCATCATCCTTATCTTTAGATATTTTTGATTTATCGGTAAATGCCTTATGAAGCCTTGATACCAGTGTATCACCGCTGTATGAATTTTGTATTTCAGGTTCCATCAGAAAATTTTCAAGACCTGTTTTTTCGCCCGTTTCTGGATTAACAAGCTTTTCATCCAATAAGGGCTCAAAAAACTCCCTGCTGTTAAGAATCTTCGGCATAACATCCACAAGCGGAACACCCCCTCCATCAAAACCGAAACCAAACTGTCCGGCCAAAGAAGAAAGCCCGGATACAGCTCCACCGCCCTTTTCCTCGTCCTGGCATATAAAAACGGTATTAGCGGTGTAAACGGGGTTCATAAAAAAGGTGGCTATTGCCATAATAAACGAACAGGCAAAAACGAATATTGCTATCTGCACGCGGTGCGCCCAGATGGGCTTTATGAGTTCGACAAGATCTATTTCGTCGGACTGCGGGGAGCGAGGGGGCTGATTATAATGTGTGTTTTGTTCGTTCATGTTTATATACTTAATTTTAGTAGATTGTCGGATCAAGCATGCCCTCTGACTCGATCAGGGGGTCCGACAATGACAGAAGTAATATTAACTAATTACCATTTAATCCCCATTCAACATCCTTCATAATATGCTCTTCCATAATTTCCGGTCTATGGGATTCTATAAACCTTCGTACAGCCTCCAGAAGAAGCTCATTCTCGCTGGAAAACCACCCGTCTTTTGCCAATTTTACAGCATCAGCATAAAGCTTCTCGGGAAATTCTGTTGTTATTGTTTTCATATTAAAACCCTTGTTTATAAAACCATGTTTATATGCTTTATTTAATGGATTGCCGGATCAAGCTTGCCCTCTGACTCGATCAGGGGCCCGATAATGACAATTTTTTTTAGCTTCTCTCAATTATGACACAGCCTCCAAGCCCGGCAATGACAATGTTATTAATCACTATCAATAAAGTTTATTTAAAAACACATTAAAATTATCCAGATCTTTTTTAATTAGCTCCGTTAATCTCAAAAAAATTTTCTCCAGATATCCTAATTTGTCCCAACTATAATTAAATTGAAAATAATACCTCTTAAAATGCCTGAACTTTTTAAGCTCATCCAGAATCTCAAAACTCTCATCAGAAATAACTCTTTCCCTTATTCCCTCAATATCCAGAATCATTCTCTTTAAAAGATCAGAGTGCCATTTGTCTTTAGATAAATTATTTTCAAAAAAAGATGATATCCTGAAGAATAGAGTCTCCAGACATGTATAATAATTACTTATAATTTCCGAAAGAACAATAGCGTTTTCCACACTCTCTTCTCTGTCTTCATTGCTGATTTTTGAACTTTTATAAAAAGTTTCTATTTTATTCAATACAGAAATTGAATTATCAATTTCTGCCAAAAGAGTCTGAATCCCCGAATTATCTCTCATATAAAATCTTGCCCCGCCTCATAATAGAATCCCTGAATTCCGGTTCTATCTTATCAAGCTCAACAATATCCAGGGGGAAGTCGGTCATCTTCTCCGCTTTACCGTACATATCAAAAAATTCTTTGGCAGAAAAGGAACCTTCTATCGCGATATCAATATCTGAATAGTCCCTGAATTTATCCTTATCTAAAAGAGAGCCCCAAATAAAAATTCTCTCAGGATTATAATCCTTGATAATCATGTCAACAATATTGTTTCTGTCCCTTAAAGCCTGATCAAAAAGCCTGTAATTATTTGCTTTTTTTTCTTCGTCCCTCTTATTGAGGAACTTTTTTACTTCTGATATATCAACCATTCAATCTCTCTATTACTCCTATTCTTCCAAGCTCTTATAGAGGACAAGAGAAGAAACAAGAGAAGTCATGATAACGGTTATTTCCTTCGTCAGGCTCAACCAGTTTATTTTATCCTCCTCGGGTTTTACCGGCACCACAATTTTGCTCCCCGCGTTCACATAGTTCCCGAAAAAGCCCTTCTGGTCAACCCGGCCGTTTGCAAGAACCACATAAGTATGTTCCCTGTCTGCATTATAAGCGTACCCTCCGGCTTTTTTAACATAATAGCCGATCCCTTTGCCCCTCTCAAACACAACCGATGTGGATAGCCCGACCGCTCCTTCAACCCTTACTGTCTTCGGAATTGTGGGAACATGGAGAGAGTCCCCGTTTTCAAGAATTATATCGCCGTCAAAACCGGCTTTTTTTATTATCCTCTCGAAATTGAGTCCGATCCGACCCACATTATCTTTTTTTCTCACAAAACGCATACCTTCTATGTACGCGGATTCTTTTAAATTCCCAGCGCGCCTTATGAGGGAGTTTACAGTCTCTTTCTCCGTTTTCTTGGTATAATAACCCGGAATATTCACCTCGCCTGTTACCACTACAACATCCTGCTCATTGTAATTTGAATTACGCTTAACAAGAATATTGTCCATATGAGAGAGAACTAAATTATTATCTGCTTCGTCACCTTTTTTAAAAGCGGGATCAACCGGTATTTTCAATATTTCGGCTATCTGCGGTTCACCGCGTTTGCCGTAGGGATTCATTCTCGAAAGCTCAACGGTATCCTTGAGCGCGTATTTCGTATAGCCGCCCGAAAGAAGAATTAGGTCTTCCACAGTCATGCTGTCGCGCAGTAGATATTTACCCGGTGTTCTGACTTCGCCGCGGATATAAACATATTTGCGGTCCTCGATGTCCCATCTTGAAAAAATCTTTATCATGTCCCATTTCCTGAGTTCATGATTATTCGCAGGTTCACCTTTCAAAGCCTTACCGATATCAAAAGAAATAACTTCTTTAGTGAGGTCGTCATAAGTCCTGAAAATTTCAGCCCGACCGGTGAAGGCTTCGTCTCTGAGGCCCCCCGCAAGTTCAACCGCTTCTTTTATAGTCCGGGCCTTTTCTATCTGGTACTCTCCGGGCCGGCTAACGGCCCCGTCAAGGCGGATTGTATTAGATTTTCTAAAAACGGTGGAAATAAAAATCTCATCGCCGTCATAAAGGCTGAAAGAGCCGGGATTTTCAAACGGCCTGACAGCGGTTTTTGTTTCCCTGCGTTCTCCGGGAAATGTGCGGGTAATATCAAACGAGCCCCTGTAAGCCGAAGGCTCCAGGCCGCCGCAAAAATTTATAAGCTCTTTTAGAGACTCTTTTTCTTTGAGCTCAAAAACCGCCTGGCGGTGAACAGCGCCTTTTAATGTTATACGGGGACCCGCGGGGGGAACGTGGATAACATCATAATCGTTGAGAGAAACGTCCGCTTCGCGCCTGCCCTCAACAAAAAAATCATAGCCGTCGAATACCGCTCTTGTTTTTCCGCCGTTCTTGATTTCAATATTGCGGAGCGAACCTTTTTCGAGCGGACCTCCTGCAAAAACAAGAGCATTGAGTACTGTTGACATTCCGCTTATATTATATGCTCCCGGATTTTTTACGTCGCCGGTTATAAAAATCTTTTTAGTCCGTAATTTACCGAGTGATACATCAACAAAAGTGTTTGCGTTCGATTTTCCGTATTTAATTCCCGAATATACACGGGACAAACGTTTAACGAGGAGCTTTTCTAGAGCCTCAAGTGTCAGCCCCGCCGCCTTTACACGTCCGAGCCCCTTAACGGATATTGTACCGATACGGTTAACGGTCAGGCTCTGATTGAACTCAACCTCTCCCCATACCATGACTATAACCTCGTCCCCGACCCCGACAACGTAACCCGGATCAACGGGTCCAAACTCCTCGGCCGAAGAAACCTGAATATTTTTCTTGAAAAAATTGTAACCAAAAGGCTCGGGCATTATAGTATCATAAGGAAGCTGACTAATATAAGACCGCAGCTCCTCAAATTCGTCAT
>CAYZIV010000002.1:0-20818 GCA_964478475.1 uncultured Gammaproteobacteria bacterium
CCTGATAGGGGAATAAATCTTATGTGAGAAAAATTTCAATTGAAGTCGCAGCTTTAATTTATTTTATTTTTTTATATAATTTATAAACGTAAAAGTATAAAATTATTATAAAAAAATGTATAAGATACTTATAGTTGAAGATAATCAAATGAATTTTGAGTTGGCAGCGGAACTCTTAGAATATGCCGGACATAGTGTGATTAAATCTGAAAATCTTCAGCAATGTCTTGATGTTATAGGTTTCGAAAAGCCTGATTTGATACTGATGGATATCAATTTGCCTGATATAAAAGGCACAGAAATAACGAAAATTTTAAAAAATAATCCTGATACCCGGGATATTGTGATTGTTGCTTATACAGCAATGGCAATGGAAAAAGATAAAGAAGAATGTTTTAAATCCGGGTGCTCCGGATTCATATCAAAGCCTATAGATGTGCCTTCTTTTGTTTCTACCGTAGAAAAATTTGCGCGTGTCGGGAAAAAAAATATTAATTTAACTGCCAGAGAAAAAAAATCCCAACATAAAAAAAATAAGCCTAAATCTAATAATATCAACTTGGAAACAAAATCTAACAAGAGGCATAATATTCTGGTAGTTGATGATAATGTGATGAATGCTGATATTTTAAAAGAAACATTAGAGCAGCTGGGGAAGGATGTAAAAATTGCCAATAACGGTCAAAGTGCTTTTGAAATAATTGAAAAAGAAAAATTCGATCTTGTTCTTTTAGATATTATGATGCCTGATATAAGCGGGTTTGATGTTATAAAAAAATTTAAAGCAAACCCTAAAACAGCTGATGTGCCGGTAATTTTTGTTAGCGCTCTTGATAAAACAAGTGACATTGTTAAGGGCTTTGATTTGGGCTCTCATGAATATATTGTTAAACCATACAAAATTGAAGAGTTAAAAGCAAGAGTTCTCAGTATTCTCAAGATTAAGGACCTTCAAGACCAGTTAAAATCAGAGAAAAAAATTCTTGATTTGATTTTTGAATTTTCAGAAGACGGAATTGTTTTGCTGAATTCTGAATTCGAAATAATATCGTGCAATAAAAAGTTTGTTGAATGGGTGGGGAAACAAAAAGAAGAAATCATAAATATGCCTTTTTGTGAAATAGTGCGATGTGAGAGAAAAAATTGTTTTCAGGATTTTTGCGCGTCTGAATCATATTTTGATTTTGAAATTGATATGAATCAGGATGAAAAAATAAACTCCTCAAGTAGTTCTTGCTTAATCAGTGAAAAAAGATTTATTGAAGCAAACTGCTCAAAAATATCAATATCCAAAGAAAACGAAAAAGGTGGATACGTTATGGTTTTGAGGGATGTTACCGTAAAAAAAGAAATTGAGGCTCAAAAAGAAACTTTTGTGGCTACTCTTACGCATGATTTGAAGACACCGGTAAGAGCTCAAATAAAAGCTTTAGAACTTCTGCTTGATGGAAAAATGGGCGATATAAGTTCAACACAGGCGGAGTTGTTAAATGAAACTCTTAATTCAAACAAATATATGTTTAGTATGCTGGATAATTTATTGTCTACTTACAAATATGAAAATGGAAATGTGGTTATAAATAAGCAGGATATCAATGTTGTTGAATTAATAAAATCTTGCTGCAGTGAGCTAAAACACTTAGCTGAAGATAAAAATCATTCGATAAATTTTGATTTTGAAGATGAGATTTTACAGGCCCATATTGACCCTATTGAAATAAAAAGAGTAATTATGAATTTGCTTGGTAACGCAATTAATTATACTGATGAAAACGGCAAAATTCTTATATCAGCTAAAGAAGAAAACGATAAAATAATACTTATGTTCAGTGATAATGGAAAAGGAATTGCAAAAGATCAGATTCCGCTTATCTTCAGCAAGTTTATCAGTTATTCTAAAAAATTCAGACAGGTTGGCACAGGCCTGGGCTTATATCTTGCAAAAAAAATTCTCGAAAGACATGACGGTTTTATTACCGTTGAAAGTGAAGAGGGCAGAGGTAGTTGCTTTACCGTTTCTTTTCCGGCAAGAAAAATTTAGTTAATATAAATGATTATAATTAAACTGAATCTTTTTAATTAGTGTTTAGATAACTACTGCTGTATAATTAAGAAAAATGTTCAGCAATAATTAAAAATTAAATGATCAGCAAAATACCGAGAAATAATAAAAAATCAAATAAACATTATGAAACCTCTATGGGACTGCATGTGAATTATGAAATAATTTGCGAGCATATAGAATCGAAGTCAAAGGTTCTTGACTTGGGATGCGGATCTGGTGAGCTTTTACAGCTTTTGAAAAATCAAAAAAATGTTCAAGGCCGGGGAGTGGAAATAAATGAAGATAATGTTATTAAATGCATCGAAAAAGGATTATCGGTTTTTCAAGGCGACATAGACGAAGGATTAAAAGACTATCAGGACAAATCTTTTGACTATGTTATATTATATCAGACTTTACAATGCGTGCATAAACCTGATTTTGCGATCCAAGAAATGCTGAGAGTAGGCAAAAAAGTCGTAATAAGTTTTCCAAACTTTGGCTATTGGCGAGTAAGATTTTATCTTTTTTTTAATGGAAAAATGCCGAAATCGGCTATTCTTCCGTTTGAATGGTATAATACACCGAATATTCACTTGCTTACAATCAAGGATTTCAGGGAATTTTGCGAATTAAGAAGAATTAAAATTCTTAAGGAAATTATTATGAATAAAGCCCAGGTTAAAGATGATTTTATTCACAGGAAAATTTCCAATTTTTACGCGGAAGAGGCTATTTTCATAGTGGAAAGAGATATCAGCAGCTACTAGAACAGGAGAAATGCTATGAAATTATGGGGTGGAAGATTTCAAAAATCAGCGGATAAACTTACAGACGACTTCAATTCATCGATTCATTTCGACCAGAGATTATATAAACAAGACATTGAGGGCAGTATAGCTCACGTTAAAATGCTTGGATGTCAGGAAATTATTACTGCAGAAGATTCAAAGCTGATACAAAGCGCTTTAAAAGAAATCCTGGCAGATATTGAAAACGGTAAAATTGAATTCGACATAGCAGCAGAAGATATTCATATGAATATTGAACAAATTTTGATTTCCCGCATAGGTGATGTAGGAAAAAAACTCCATACAGGAAGGAGCAGAAACGATCAAGTTGCTCTGGATATGAGAATGTATCTGCGGGAAGAAATTTTGATTATCAAAAACTTGTTAACATCACTGCAAAAAGTGTTGTTAAGTCTTGCAAAAGATAACACAATGACAATAATGCCCGGTTATACTCATCTTCAAAAAGCCCAGCCTATCAGCTTCGCTCATCATTTAATGGCTTATGTGGAGATGTTTAAAAGAGATAAGCAAAGATTAACAGACGTATATAAGCGTGTAAATGTTCTTCCTCTCGGCTCAGGTGCCCTTGCCGGCACAACATACCCGCTTGATAGAGAATTCGTGACTAAAGAGCTTTGTTTTGAAGAAGTTTCGCTTAACAGCCTGGATGCTGTTTCCGATAGGGATTTTTGTGTAGAATTCCTTAGCGCTGTTGCTCTTGTTATGATGCACTTAAGCAGGTTTTCAGAAGAAATTATTCTTTGGTGTTCACATGAGTTCCAGTTTATCGAGCTCGATGATGCCTTCAGTACAGGCAGCAGCATAATGCCGCAAAAGAAAAACCCTGATATAGCAGAGCTTGTCAGAGGAAAAACCGGCAGAATATACGGAAATTTGATGGCTTTGCTGACAACAATGAAATCACTTCCGCTCGCTTATAATAAAGATATGCAAGAAGATAAAGAGCCTGTTTTCGATGCCATAGATAATGTCAAGATGTGCCTTCCTGTTTTTACAGATATGATAAAAACTATCAGGATTAATAAAGACAAAATGCACCAGGGCGCAAAAGGCGGCTTTACCAATGCAACAGATTTAGCTGATTACATAACAAAAAAAGGGGTTGCCTTCAGAGATTCTCATGAGATTGTTGGGAAAATCGTATTTACATGCATTCAAAAAGGCATTGGGCTAGAAGATTTAACTTTAGAAGAATATAAAACTTTTTGTGATAAGTTTGAAGAAGATGTGTTTACTGCAATTTCTCTTGAAGAGTGCGTGAATAAGAGAAATATTACAGGCGGACCTTCAGAAAATATGGTCAAAAAAGCTATTGAAATTAATGAAAAGTCACTCTGAGAGTTATTTTAAATAATTTAAATGCAAATAATTAAACATATAAAATCAATAAAAAAAAATAATCCTACCTTGTTTACGACACCGGGGCATATTCAAGGGTTTCATACAATGAAAGAGTTTGCGGATCTGTTCGGCAGAGAATTATTTAAAAACGATTTTGCTGAAATTGAAAGCATGGATAATTTGCAGAACCCCACAGGATCAATAAAAAAATCACTTGAATCAACAGCGGAAATTTATGGAAGCAAAGCGTCTTTCTATCTTGTGAACGGTTCTTCCTCAGGAATAATTGCCATGATGCTGGCAACGGTGAAAAAAGGAGAAAAAATACTCCTGGCTAGAAACGTGCATAAATCGGTTGTAAATGCTCTTATTCTTACAGGCGCAAATCCAGTGTGGGTGGAAACTGAATGGGACAGCAGCTGGAACATTCCAATCGGTGTAAAACAAGAAAATATCATACAGAGACTCGAAGAAAATCCGGATATAAAAGCTGTATTTATTACAAATCCAACATATGAAGGTGTATATTCAGACATAAAGCCCATTGTTCAGATTTGTAAAGAAAAAAATATAATTTTGTTGGTTGACGAAGCTCACGGCGCATTATGGAACTATTCTGATTTATTGCCCAGTTCTGCTGTAAATTTGGGAGTAGATGCCTGCGTCCAGTCGCTTCATAAAACAGGTTCATGTCTTAATCAGGGCGCTTTACTGCATTTATCTAAAGAATCCCGAATTTCTCCCGAGCAAATTCAAAATTCGCTTAATATTATAAACACAACATCTCCGTCTTATCTCCTGCTAACCAGCATTGAAGCTTCAATTAAATACCTGAACTCAATAAATGGCAGAAAAAAACTGCATAATTTAATTAATAATATTGAAAAAACTAAAGAATATCTCAAAAATCACGTTGATATAGCCTTTTTGGAAAACAATAAAAACTATAACCACGATATAACCAAATTGTTTTTTGGCTTAAAAGATATTTGCGGACAGGAGTTATCAGATTTCCTTCAAACCAACTTCAATATAGAAGTTGAAATGAATAATAATGTAGGCCTGCTTGCTCTTACAGGGATAGGACCAGAGAAAAAACATCTTGAAAAACTCATGAAAGGACTTAAAAAAGCTAATAAAATTTTAAAAAAATCCTTTAAATCAACAGAAACTATCCCTTATATTTGTCCCCAAACCGCAATAACCCCACGGGAAGCATTTTATCAAAATTTTGATACAGTTAAGCCTGAAGAAGCAATAGGTTTAATTTCAAAAGAAACCATTGTTAATTATCCACCCGGAATACCGGTGATAATAGCCGGTGAAATACTACAGCCGGAACATTTGGCTATAATTAAGAATAAGCAGGAATTTAAAATTATTAAGATGTAATTTAATGTATAATAAAATGAATTTTATTAAGGATTTTCTATGACTTCTGAAATTATTAAACAGGGAATAAAATTCATAAAAGAAAAAAAACAACAGGGTTTTGACATAAAAATTCCGCGAAAATCATCCCTGTATGAAGACAATTTCAATGTTAGCGAGGTTTTTGAAACAAAAACTGCTGATATTATGGAAGATAACGGGGTTTTAAAAATAAAAAATGTTGAAATTTCTTCTGAAAAATCTTGTTTTTCTTTTTTTCTCGACGGCATAGAGAGAAAAAAAGTTTTATTTTATTATCGGTCAATTCCCGTAATTTACGGTTATACTTCAGCTGTGATACTGCAGAGAATTGATAAAAAACTTCGGTCAATAAACTTCGAGGACTCTTTAGAAAAATTTTATCTTCCCATTAAACATAAAAATTCTGATTCGCCGGAGCATTATTTAGCAGAAGAAGAAATTTCAGCGTTGAAAGAGAAAATTTCTGATATAGGCCAAATAAAAAACGCTGATGGAAATTATAGAATGTTGCCCGAGCAGTTTATTCAGGCTGCGCATAGCTCTATTCAAACCGATAGAGGAGAGATAGAAAAAAAATTAGCCAGGAAATGGATTGAATCATCTTATTCTAAAAACGATTGGCTGTTTGTGGACGGCAGGTTGGAAAATAAAAATAAAGAATTAATATCAGGCGCAAAAATTGTAGGCATAATTAAATCTCATCACGCAAGTTATTTTAACTATGAAGATCAGTATAAAATTTATTCAATGAAAAAGGGTGAGAGATCAGGAGTTTTTCAGCCAAAAGATGAGAAAGGAGCCAGGGAAAATATTTACAGCTGGTATTTAAAAATTCATTCGGACAAAAAATATGGTGATAATAATTTTGGATTGATTAGGGTTGAAGTTCCTGCGGAAAAAGAGTTTTTGGAAAAAGCAGACTTGATTAGCAGTTGGATTTTATTAGAAACCAAGCCGGTGGCTTTTCCGGCTTCACGTTGGGATCGGATGATTTATCCCGTTAAATATTGTGAGGATTATTTGAAAAGTAAAGCTCCAACCAGAATTATGATCGATAGCTTAAATTGATTTTATAGAAATTGTATTAATAATAATTTATATTTAGTTACATATTTGAAAAAATATGATAATATAATTAAAATTATTTATCTGCGCTTATTGTTTTACCAAATTATCTAATGAGGGATGATTAGATAGTAAAGATTAAAAAAATTAAATGATCAGCAAAATTATGTGAGAAGTTTTTGCAAATATGACTTCGAGCATAGTTAATTTTACTTTAAAATATGGAGAGAAAAGATGAGCGAAAAACAAACACTAGTAATGTCTGCCTTTGCGCAAAAAATGCCAAACTCCAAGTATGTAAATCAAAAAAGAAAACTCGAAGCCGAATTGAAGTTTTTCACGAATCAGTACAACTATAATAAAATGTCGGATTTTTGGTTAGATGCTCTAAAGTAAAATTAAGTTGAAAGTTTAGGAATTTTGATTTTAAAAATTTCCTGAATATCAATATTGTTAATAATCATATCAATTAAGGCCTCGGATTGACCGGGGTCTTTATTCGTTATTTCTTTTATCGACGGTAATACTCCTAATATTTTGACGTTTCCGTATTCGCTTATAACATCAGGAGCAGTTTTAATAGCTATATCATCAGTTTCTGAGGGGTAATTTGAAATAATGACCCCTAAAACACTAAGGCCTGCAGCTCTTGCTGATTCGATGGTTAGTAAAGTGTGATTGATAGTGCCTAAATTAGGCCTCGCAACGATTAAAACAGGCAATTCCAATAATTTTATTAAATCCCTGATTAAGAAATTTTCAGATACAGGCACAAGAATCCCGCCTGCGCCTTCAACAATTACAAAATCACATTCTTCTTTTATGTCTTCATAATCTATTTTCAATCTATTTTTATGAATGTTTGTATTGTTTAAAATAGCTCCAACCCAAGGGGCGACAGGCTCATGGAAATTATATGTGACTTTTGTTTTGATATTAGCATCTATTGATTTTACAAACTTAAGGTCTGGAGAAATTAATTCCGTGTTTTCAATAATAGAACCACTTTGAACAGGTTTGTATACTCCCATTGCATAACCTAAACCCTGCATAACTGCAGCTAGCCCCGCTGTTATAATTGTTTTTCCAACGTCTGTGTCTGTGCCTGTAACAAAAATATTCATTAAATACCCAATAATAAAAACAATTCGACTATTATTTATTCAAGAAGCAGAAATTAATTAGTACGTTTCTGTTCGCATTAAAACATTTCTCTGTTATTTTATGGTTTTATTGTGATTATTTTATTATAATAAAGTTTATTTTATCGCTAGATCATATTACTATTAGAATAAATTATAATACAACCTGGAAAAAATTTTGTGAAATTTAAAATAGTAAAAATCATATTTTTTATATTAATTTTATGTAATTCAAGCGTTCCTGGTTTTTGTACACAATTGCCTGAAGATGTTGTGAGTTATGTAAAGGAAAAATTTCCGGAAGCAGCTGTTAGATTCGACGGTTTTATAGAACTTCCTGATAAAACTAATTATCTTCCCGTTTTGCCGCTTGTGTATGAAAAAAACATTGAATCTCTTGAAGTCAAAAAGACGATTCCTCTGGATAAAGATTTAACAGATAAACCTGATTTGATTCTTTTTAATAATAATTTAGCCCTGATGCGTATAATTGAGAAAGAAAATGAACCTCCTACTGTAATAAGCGGTCCCGAAGTGCCCTTAAAAGTAAAATTAGGTCTTCTTCCTCAGGATTTAGTAGTTCCAAAAGGCTTAGTGCTTCCTGTTGAACTAAAAGTTATTCTGGGGGACCTTAAAATTCCTCTTCAGCAAAGAACAGATAAGGAAGGAGATGTCGCTTTTTATGAGGTTTCAGATTCTGATGAGATTAAAGACTCCCCTGCTTCTGATCAGAATGCTCTCATTGGAAAAACAGCTGAATATGCGGTAAGATTGCCGGAACTAAAGTTTTTAAATGAAAAAAATATATATACATCCACATATAAGCACGAGAAATTAAATGTTATAGAAGCTCAAACCGGCAGAGTAAAGAAAGCTGTAGAATTGCCGTCAAAAATTTTTGATATGACTTTAAGCTCTGACGGTAGGTATATTTTGCTGCTCGGATCCGCTAAGGACGAAGTGTTTATTGTTGATACAGTTGATGATCAGTTTATACGATCAATTAAAGTCGGAAAGTTTCCATCTTCAATTGTTTCTCCAAAAGGAAATAATTTTGCATTTGTTGCAAATTCCTTATCATCCACTATTTCACAGATCGATCTTAAACATATGGTCGCAGAAAAAGAAATTCCGGTATTTGGATTTCCTGAGAATCTTCAAAGTGGAGGAAAAAACTTTCTTTTTTATAATGACCGCCAGACAGGTAAGGTTTATCTGTTAAATACTAAAACAGAAAAATCTAAGGAGTTGCTGCAGGTAAATAACATTTCTAAGCTTGCAAAGTTTGATAAGTATCTTCTCGTTTTAAGCCGGAGTGAAAATACGCTTACAATATATGATATTTTGAAAGAAGAAGTTATAAAGAGAGTAGAAACAGGCAAAAAACCTTTAGACTTTGCAATTTTAAATAAAGTAGGGAAAATTTTAGTTCTTTGCGCTGAATCTGATGAATTGAATTTAATAGATATTGAAAATTTTGAAATGCTTAAAAAGATCGCTTTGGATTCGAATGGTTTTCCGGGGCGCATTGAGCTTGTAAATGATGATAACAAAGCGCTCATTACAAATTATGACAGTTATGAAATTATAATTTATAATATTGATACAGAACGAATTCAAGGACACCTTCCGATGAATAACACAATTAGTCGGGTCATTGTCAGAGATAAATAATATTTTTATGAGATTCATAAGTAAAATAAATTTGATATTGATTTTTTTTGCGTTCATTTTTTTAATTGGAATAACAGGATGCACACAAAAAAATAAAATTACTACATTGAAATTTACCAGCTGGGGTTCAAAATCAGAAGTTGAAATATTAAAACCCTTAATTGAAGAATTTGAGCAGGAAAATCCTGATATTTCAATTGAATTTATTCATACTCCTCAAAATTATTTCCAGAAGCTTCATTTGCTTGCTGCATCAAATCTTATGCCTGATGTGGTTTTTGTAAATAATATGTATGGGCCTTTATATGCTGAAAATAAACTTTTTTTAGATTTAAATGAGTTTTTAAAAAAAGATGAAAACTTATCTCATGATGATTTTTTTGAGGAATCGCTAAATTCATTAACTTATAGAGAGAGTTTATATGCTTTGCCCAGGGACGTTTCTAATCTTGTCATTTTTTATAACAAAGATATTTTCGATAAATATGAAATTCCATATCCTTCAAGGGATTGGACTATTGAAGAATTTATAGAAATTTCAAAAAAATTAACTAAAGATAATAATAATGACGGTAGAACTGATCTTTTCGGGATAAGTTTTAGAGAAGACCCATTGTTTTGGCTGCCGTATTTATTGAGTGAAGGCGGAGGAATTTTAAGCGAAGACTTAGAAATGATTATTTTGGATAATCCGGAATCTATCTCAGCTATTCAACAGTATTCAGATTTAAGAAATAAACATCACGTTGCCCCAACGAAAAGTGAAGCCGGCAGTTCAACTATGGCACAACTTTTTATGCGGGAAAAACTGGCAATGCATCTTAGCGGAAGGTGGTTCGTTCCCATATACAGACAAGAAATAAAGTTTAATTGGGATATAGCAAGTTTTCCCAAAGGAAAAAATGGGTCTATAGTAGGAAGTGATGCTTCAGGCTGGGCGATTAGTTCTAAAACTAAATATCCGGAACAAGCATGGAAATTTATTAGTTTTCTGGCTTCAAAAGATTCTATAGAAAAAATTACAGCTAACGGGCTTATTACTCCTGCAAGAACTGATGTTGCAGAATCTGATGTTTTTTTGGATAAAACAAAACCGCCGTTTAGTTCAGAAATTTTTATCGAAGCAATTAAGAACTCAAAACCTACTCCTGTAAATGAAAATTATCATAAAATAACAGATTCGTTGCAAAATATGCTTGAGCCGGTATGGGCCGGAAAAAATTCTGCTAAAGAGGTAATAAATGAATCCTTTGTTGAAAAATTAGAAACAAAAATAAAATAGTTTATATTTTACAACTTATTACTTTAATTGTATGATTTGATAAAAATTAAAATAGTTTTAGAATATAGATAATTATTTATTATTTAGTTAATAGGAAATAAAATGGATATAACTACAATAATAGGGGGAATAATTAGTTTAACCTGCATTTTAGTGGGCGCAACGATGGAAGGTGTGCACTTAGATGCTTTGCTTCAGGTAACAGCTTTTATGATTGTTTGCGGTGGTACAGCAGGCGCAGTAATAGTAAGCTTTCCTCAAGAAGATTTGATACTGGCGCTTAAAGCTCTAAAAAAGATTTTTATGGGGCAAAAAGTTGAATACAGAGAGCTTATAACCGAAATTGTTAAATATGCTACAAAAGCCCGAAAAGAAGGGGTTATAGCTTTGGAAAAAGAAGCCAGGAACGCCAGTGACCCGCTTATAACATTAGGACTGGAAGCTGTTAGCGATGGTGCAGACCCCAAATTGGTAAGAGATTTAATGGAATCTCAACTTTCGCAAATGGAAGCTGAATCAAAAGCATCTGCAAAGGTCTGGGAGGCAGCTGGAGGTTATTGCCCTTGCGTTGGCATTATCGGAGCTGTTTTAGGCCTTATCCACGTTATGGGAAGTTTGAGTGATCCGTCCGCACTTGGAGCAGGAATTGCTGTTGCGTTTGTTGCAACAATATATGGAGTTGGACTTGCTAATTTGTTCTTTATTCCTTTTGGTTCAAAAATCAAATTTATTGACAGCAAAATTTTCGTTTCAAAAGAAATGATGATAGAAGGCGTTTTGTCAATTCAGGCAGGAGAAAGCCCTGCGCTTATTGAAAGAAAGCTTCAGGCATATCTTCTGGATCAACAAGATGCAGGAGCTCAGGAATCACAAAAATCAATGGCATAATTTTAAATAAATAATCGGATTTTTTTATAAATGGGCAAAAAACAACACGCTGAAGAACACGAAAATTTAGAAAGATGGATGGTTTCTTATGCTGATTTTGTGACACTTCTTTTTGCTGTGTTCGTTGTGTTATATGCCCTTTCACAAATTGACTTGGCAAAATTTGAGAACTTTAGTGAATCGCTAAAAGAAGCATTTTCTGTTCCAAAACCTGCAAGTGTTCTTCAAGGAGGAGATGGTATTTTAGACGAGATTGGCGCTGATGTTTTCGATGCAGGAGGATTTAGTGAAAGTGACGCTTTAATTCCGCCATTTTTACAGCAAATAGCTGAAAAAGAAGAGAAAAAACGTTTTGGAATGATGGAAAAAGATCTTGATGTTTTGGATATTGATGAACATAAAGGGATTAAAACAGAAGTTACTGAACGGGGATTGATCATAAATATGGTTGGGAATGTCTTTTTTAAGCCCGGTGAATCTCAGTTGAAAGAAGAAGGATTAAAGACAATCAATCAAATCGGTGAATTATTAAAAGAACATTTTCCTTTGAATGTGATCCGCGTAGAAGGTCATACAGATAATACACCGATTAATACAGCAAGATTTCCTTCAAATTGGGAATTATCAGCTCAAAGAGCAGCTGGAGTTGTTAGATATTTTACTGATGTTACCGGTTTTGATAAAAATAGATTTGTGGCTGTTGGCTATGGCGATAGCAGGCCTCTTGAACTTAATGATACACAAGAAGGCAGAAATGCAAACAGAAGAATAGAAATAGTTGTATTGAAAAGCAAATTATATAGCGCAGAACTTAAAACTTATAAGTTCCAAAAACAAAGACTTGAGAGATTAAAAGAAATTGAAAAACAGCATGAACAGCAAATTAAAGAAGAAGCTGGCATGAGTGATGCTGCTAGAAAATTGTTGAAAGAAGAAGGATCTGCAAAACCTATTGTAATTTCGCCTGATAGTTATGACAAAGAATCAAAAGAATTATTGGAAAAAGTTAAAGACATTGAAAAAAATAAAAAAGAAAGAAATTTCTTTCAAACTTTAAAAAAAGGATTTAAAAATTCTGAAAAATAAAAAAAATTGCTTATTAAATAAGCAATTTTTTTTATTTTATTGAAAAACTTTATTATCAGAATTTAAATTAAAAATTTCTGATTAAATGCTGTTATAGCAACATCCTGAGCTTTACTTTCTGATATTCCAAGTTCTTCAACAGCTATTTCTGCGCTCTTTAAAATTGTTTCTTCAAATGCTTTCATTACTTTTTCAATTCTATCCGCGCTTGTTTGGTCAACGTGTTTTGTTACATCAAGTTTGTTGCTCTTTATGCCTGTTTTATTAAGCATTCCGGTATTAGCCATGTAATCCAGCACGTCGCTTGCTTTTTTTTGTTTTAATTCAGGTTTATTTGTAATTTCTTGTTCTTTTTTTTCTTCATTTTTTTCTTTTTTCTCAGTTTGTTGAGGTTGAAGATTGTGAATCTTGTTGATGCGAATATCTGTCATTTTTTTCTCCCTTTTATTTATTAAATTTTGATCATCGTAATGTAAGCCCCCTATCTAAAGAGGGATAGGTAAAGTAGTAATTAAGGCAATTTTTAAATTCTTTTTGTAGAACTGACTTTTTATTCTCTTATTTTCTGTATCGGTTTGTTTTAAAATCAACTTTAAAAAATTGAGGCAATGTTTACAAACTCTTAACAATTAATTTTAAAATTGCAGAACAATTATAAGCACGATTTTGTTATTCTTAATGATATTATGTATATTAAAAGATATTATAAAAACTTGTGAAATATAAATCTTTAGGGCGTGTTAATATTTTGATATTTAAAAATAATAAAAATTCAGTTTTTAATATACAAATTGTTTTTTTTATTCTATTTACGTTTTTGTTATCTGTAAATTATTGTTTTTCCGGGGATTATTATCAAGCGGGAAAAGAATCTTTTGAAAAACAAAATTATTCAAACGCAAAATATTATTTTGAGAAATCTTTAAAAAGATTTCCTGATAACCTAAGGATTCGTTATTTATATGCATTGACTTTGGTGAATTTAAAAAATTTTGATGATGCAAAACGTGAATTTCAAAAAATAATTATAGCTGCTCCGCAAAGTGGTGAAGCAAAACTGGCAACAGAAGGAATTACATTAATATGGACTCGAGAGCTTGGCAGAAGAGGTAAGTTGTCTTATAAAAGCGGTGATAGTTTATTGCGGTCCAAATTTGAAATTAAATCGGCAGGTGATAATTATATATCAAACGCGCTGGAAAACGGTAAAGTAAGACGTTGGCACTCAGAAAAAATGCCTATTAAGTTGTATATAGAAAGAGCAGAGGGCGTGCCGGGATATAAGGATTTTTACAGAACAGCTGTTAAAAAAGCAATGGATGAGTGGGTTAATAAGATAGAAGGAAGTCTTTTAAGTTATAAAATTGTAAATAATCCCAAAGAGGCTCATATTAGAATAACGTTTGTTCCGGAGATTTTAAAAGGCACTAAGCAAGATTTTATTGCAGGACTTGCGACACCTCATGCTAGAAATCAAATTTTAAATTATTATGATGTAAAACTCGCTACTCAGGTGCCCCCGGATGACAGGCCTTTTACTCAGCAAGAACTTTATGCAACTGCACTTCATGAATTAGGACACGCACTTGGAATAAGAGGTCATAGCAATAATAAGAACGATATAATGTATTCAACAACTAATGTTAATCCGAAAAATACAAATGTTAAGCTGTCAGAAAGAGATATAAATACTATTACTCTTCTTTATACACTTGATCCTCATATCTCAAATTTTGACCCCGGTGATGAAATAGCAGCGACTTCCGAGAAAAATCAAAAATTTCTTGGATCCCAAGAAGATAGATTAAATGAACAACTTAAAGAAGCTATTAATTATACAGAAAAATTTCCAAATAATGTTTTAAGTTGGACTCAATTAGGAAAAGCATATTATAACTTGAAACAATATAAAAATGCTGCTGCTAGTTATGAAAAAGCCGTTGAAATTGATAGCACATATTTAAATGCAGTTGAATCTCTTGCTTTTGTATATAAACAATTAGGAAATTTTAATAAAGCATCTGAGCAGTTTAAAAAGCTTATAAAAACTGAGCCGGATGATATAAAATATTCATATAATTATTCACTTTATCTGGTTAATAATAAAAAATATGATCAGGCTCAATCAGTTTTAAATGCTCTTTTAATTAAAAATCCTGAAGCAAAGAATGATGCAGATATTAAAAAACTATTAAATTATATTAATAATAAGTGAATTTAGGATAAGATTTTAATGGAATTAAAAAATAAAAGATTTATATTTGAAAAAGTCGAACCTGGTTCTTTAAAAAGTATTGAAGACTTTATTTGTAGTCATGAATATGAGCTTTTGCGCTGGGCAGTAGTTAGTTCAGAAAAAAACAGATTAATAATAGAGCTAACCTGTATCAAAGATTAATTTATTATAAAATATAGCTGTAATAGTTTAGATTGATGATATAAATTAAAAGATGAAGTATAAAGATTATTATAAGATATTAGGAATAGACAGAGGGGCAAGCGAAAAGGAAATTAAATCAGCTTACCGGAAGTTAGCTCGAAAATATCATCCTGACGTAAATAAAGAACCTGATGCCGGACAGAAGTTTAAAGATATAAATGAAGCATATGAAGTGCTCTCTGACCCAAAAAAGAGAAAGCGGTATGATAATCTCGGGGGAAGTTGGAGAGAAGGCGCTGATTTTACGCCGCCCCCAGGCTATGAAAATATAAGATTTGATTTCGGGTCGGGTGATTTTAGCGGATTTAAAACAGTTCACGATTTTGATGATCTTGGCGGTTTTAGTGATTTTTTTGAAACCATGTTTGCGGATTTCTTTCAACAACCCTACGGAAGAGGAAAAACACAAAGATCATCTGTTCAACGACCACAAGAAAAACCGGAAAATCTTAATATAACCCAAGATTTACTGATAGATTTAGAAGATTTAATGGGGGATGGAACAAAAGCAGTTAAAGTTAGTTATATGGAAAAATGCAGGGAATGTTCCGGCAGAGGTTCATATTGTTATCGATGCGGCGGAAGCGGTTATTCCACAGTATCTAAGAATTTAAATATTAAAATACCAAAAGGGGTAAAAGAAGGCAGCAAGATAAGGCTTGCCGGCGAAGGAAAAGTCGATGAATATGGACGTAAAGGTGATTTATACCTGGTCGTTAAATATAAAAAACATCCTCAATTCCGACATGAAAATTCAAATGTAATTTCTGATTATGAAATTCCTGCTCCAAAAGCTGTTTTAGGAACTATTGCAGAGGTTCAAACTTTACACGGCGTTGTAAAAGTTACAATTCCGCCAGGCACGCAAACAGGAAAATCACTTAGACTTAAAGGGGTTGGGCTTCCTAAAAAAGATGGCGGTTATGGCGATCACATTGTAAAAATTAAAATTGTTATTCCTCAAAACCCGTCAGAAGAAGAAAAAGAATTGTATAAGAAATTATCTTCATTGTTATAAGAAATTATTTTATACTTTAATTTACCGGGTTGGATAGTATTTATTTTAATTGTTTTTAATTAAATTTCTTTGTGAAGAGTTTATAAAAAGGAGTAAATTATGTTAGAAACAATTATTATGACTATATTGAATTTTATTGTTCTTGCAATAGGTTTTACGACAGGATATTGGTTAATAACTGCTGCCGGCAGGGAAGAAAGATGGAAAAGAGCACTCGGAGCTATTTTTGGTTGGGTATTAATTCTATATTCAATAGTTGTTTCTGTTATGATTTGTTTTCAAATGTACATGACTCCTGTATCTCCGGATCAAAATGAAACACAACCGGAAATGCAGCAAGAAACGGTTCCTGATGCTCAGTAAAAAGACTTGATAATGCAGGAAAATTATCAAAATTACTCAAAATATATAGCGGTCGGTGTTTTATACCGGTAAGGAATTATTATAACACCAGATAACACCAGCTTTTGGTCGCCCTGTTGATGTCATTGAGCACAATAATTGTTGCTGTGAATAGTCAGACTTTAAGAAAATTTGCTAAACAAAATGAAGGCGATTAAACCGCCTTCATTTTTATTTTGTTATCTGTATTTTTTGTTTATTTTGAATATTCAGCGTCGATTACATCATCATCAGGAGGTGTTTCTCCCTCTGGTTTTTCTCCTTCACCTGCTGAACCTTCAGGTTGCCCTTCAGCTTGTCCGGCTTCCGCTGATTGCTGATATGCCGAGGATGAGATATTGAACATTGTTTGCTGAAGTGTGTCAGAAAGAGATTTTATTTTATCTATTTCTGCATTTTCTTTTACTGCTTTATCCAGTTCATCTTTTTGTTCGGTAAGTTTAGTTTTGTCTTCTTCCGAAATTTTATCCTCCAGGTCTTTTACAAGGCGTTCTGAAGAATGAATTAAGCTATTTGCATTGTTTCTGATTTCTACTTCTTCTTTTTTTGTCTTGTCTTCTTCTGCGTTAAGTTCAGCCTCTTTAACCATTCTGTTAACTTCATCTTCATTCAGATTTGTAGTGCTTGTGATGGTTATTTTTTGTTCTTTATTTGTGGCTTTATCTTTTGCGCTTACATTGACAATACCATTAGAATCAATGTCAAATGAAACTTCTATTTGAGGAAGTCCTCTTGGCGCAGGAAGAATTCCGTCCAGTCTGAACATGCCCAGGGATTTATTGTCTTTTGACATTGGCCTTTCACCCTGAAGGACATGCACATCAACTGCTGTTTGATTATCTTCTGCTGTAGAGAAAATCTGGCTCTTGCTTACAGGAATTGTCGTATTCCTGGGAACTAATGGAGTCATTACACCACCCATTGTCTCTATTCCAAGAGTTAGAGGAGTTACATCAAGAAGAACGATGTCTTTAATTTCTCCTGACAGGATACTGGCCTGAATAGCCGCTCCAATTGCAACAACTTCATCCGGGTTAACAGTTTGATTAGGTTCTTTTCCTATTATATCCTTTACCAATTTTTGAACAGCAGGAATTCTTGTTGAACCGCCGACTAATACAACTTCATCAATCTGATCTGCTGTTATTCCAGCATCTTCCAGAGATTGCTTAACCGGTTTTTTACATCTTTCTAAAAGCTCGTATGATAAATCTTCAAACTTAGCTCTTGTGATTGTTAGATCGAAATGTTTAGGTCCATTTGCGTCAGCTGTTAAAAATGGTAAATTTATATTGGTTTCAACTACTGATGAAAGTTCGCATTTTGCTTTTTCTGCAGCTTCTTTAAGCCTTTGCATTGCTTGTTTATCTGTTTTTATATCTACGCCTTCTTGTTTTTTAAATTCATCGCATAGATATTCAATTAATTTTTCATCAAAGTCATCTCCGCCTAATTTTGTATCTCCGCTTGTTGATAGAACTTCGAATACGCCATCACCAACTTCCAGAATGCTTACGTCAAATGTTCCTCCACCAAGGTCAAATACAAGCACTTTTTCATTCGTTTTTTTATCTAAACCATAAGCAAGAGATGCTGCTGTAGGCTCGTTTACTATTCTAAGCACATCAAGTCCGGCAATTTTTCCGGCGTCTTTTGTAGCCTGTCTTTGACTGTCGTTGAAATATGCTGGAACTGTTATAACCGCTGATGTTACTTTTTCTCCAAGGTATTTAGATGCATCATCAGCAAGTTTTCTTAATATCATTGCGCTGAGTTCCTGCGAGGTGTAATCTTTACCGTCAATGGTTACCTTATGATCACTACCCATTTCACGTTTAATACTCATTACCGTCCTGTCAGGATTAAGAATAGCTTGCCTTTTTGCAAGCTGTCCCACCAGTCTTTCTCCCGTCTTTGAAAATCCAACTATCGATGGCGTTGTGCGGCTTCCTTCTGCATTTGCTATAACTGTCGGCTTTCCGCCTTCCATTACTGATACTACCGAGTTCGTTGTCCCGAGGTCAATACCTATTGTTTTTGCCATTTAAAAATATCTCCTTCTATGTTCCATCTTAAAATTATTAAAATACAGACGTATACTAATTATAGTTATAACAGTACATTCTCTAAAATTTAAAATTCTAAAGAAAAAATTAATATTTCAATTATTTTGTTAAAGTTGAATTTTTCATTGTGTTATTATAGTTCTTATTAAATCAAACAATTGAGAATAGCTTATATTATGAGTAAAAATAGAGCTGAGTGGAGCAATAGACTGGTTTTTATACTTGCGGCAGCAGGTTCCGCAATAGGGCTTGGCAATATATGGCGATTTCCTTATCTTGCAGGGCAAAATGGTGGCGCTGCTTTTGTTTTCATTTATATTATATGTTTGTTCTGCATCGCCTTGCCTGTTATGGTAGCAGAATTGTCTATTGGGAGGTCAGCTAAGTTATCGCCTGTAATGGCGTTCAAGAAATTAGCCGGCAAAACAGGCAAATATTGGCAAATAGTTGGATGGCTCGGGATTGTAGCTGCCTTCATACTTGTTTCTTATTATAGTGTTATTGGTGGGTGGACACTTGCTTATATTTTTAAATCATTAACTTTTAGTAGCGTTGAGTTAAATAAAGAAATTTCGATTTCTAATTTTGCTCAATTTGCTGCTAATCCCTGGGAGCAAATATTATGGACCTGGGCGTTTATTACAGCCGGCGTGCTTATTGTTGTTAGAGGCATTAAACAAGGCTTAGAAGCTTTTAATAAAGTTTTTATACCCGGATTGTTCATTATTTTGTTTATTCTTGTAATAAATGCGGCTCTTTGTCCCGGATTCATTGACGGTTTAAAATTCCTTTTTATGCCTGATTTCAGTAAGGTAACTCATGAGGTTGTTCTTGCAGCTGTTGGACAAGCATTTTTTAGTTTAAGTGTGGGAATGGGAGCTATTCTTACTTATGGCAGCTATCTTCACCAAAAAGAAGATCTTGTTAAAACCAGTTCAGTTATTGCAACAATGCTTGTTGCGGTTGCTCTTTTGGCCGGAATAGCTATTTTCCCTGTATTGTTCACTTTTGGGCTTGATCCTGAAGCAGGTCCCGGGCTTACTTTTATAACACTACCGGTTGCTTTTGCTCAATTTGGCAGTTTCCTCGGCGCAACGCTTGGCGCGCTGTTTTTCTTGATGTTATTTATTGCTGCTGCAACTTCTGTGATATCTATTATTGAACCAGTTGTTTCTCATATAGTTGATAATGGATATTCAAGCAGAAAATATGCAACTATTTTTGTCGGCATTTCAGCTGCAATATTGTCTATTCCTTCAGCTCTTTCTAACGGCGCGGTGCCTTTCTTTAGCGAAAAGAATTTTTTAGGGCGTAATTTCCTTGAGTTTGCTGATTTTTTGATAGCTGATAATGTATTGCCTATTGGCGGAGTAAGTATTGCATTGTTTGTGCTTTTTGTTATGGCTAAAAAGACTCGTTATCAACAAATAAAAGCTTTTTATAAAACCTGGAAATATCTTTTGCCGGTCGCTTCATTGGCTATTGGTTTTGTTTATTTAAATCATGCCAGTTACAATATAATTTGGTTTACTGTTGCAATAACAATTATTCTCTTTATTTGCATTGGCACATTCTTTTCCAGAAATGTAAATAAACCAGAACTTAATTCTGATAAAGAATAGGCGAATATTTAGCCTGAATCCTGAATTAATTTAGCTAATTCGTGACTCGACTTATTTAGTCATTGTCATACACCAGAAGTTTTTGAACGGATGAACGAAAAACAATCATATATATACATAATGACAAACAAAGAAAATGGCACTCTTTACACGGGAGTAACTGCTGATTTAGGACGTAGAGTATATGAACATAAAAACAAGCTGATAGATGGTTTTACTAAAAAGTATGAATTGGAAAAATTAGTGTATTATGAAGTATTTGATAATATAGAACAAGCAATTACAAGAGAGAAACAAATAAAAGGCGGTTCTCGAAAGAAAAAACTTGATTTAATAAATAAATTTAATAAGTCGTGGGAGGATTTATATGAAAATATTATTTAATTTTCTTGGATTGCTTCGTTTCACTCGCAATGACGAAAATAATAAAATTTGCAATCCGAATACGGAAAACCCTGAAGAGTAGAGTATAAGCGTCATTGCGAGGAATGAAATGACGAAGCAATCCAAAGCAAAGAGG
>CAYZIV010000003.1:0-7633 GCA_964478475.1 uncultured Gammaproteobacteria bacterium
CGCTCGGCTTCCCCGTTTTCTTGCAGTAGCCATATCCCTTTTTGTTGATATCTTGGAGCGTTTCCACCTTGATGCATCACGAATCTGAAACACTCATTCGGAACCAGCAAGGCATCAGTCTTCTGTTTAGTTATTATAGTCACGTTTGCGGTCATGCCGGGCTTTAATTTCAGGTCCTCGTTATTAACATCTATCACGACATCATAAGTAACCACATTTTGAATAGTTGTTGGGGAATTTCTGACCTGGGTCACTTTTCCGGAAAAAGTGTCGTCCGGATAGCTGTCCACAAAAAATTCTACATCCTGCTCTTCTTTTACCTTACTGATATCAGCTTCTGCTACGCTGGTATTTATCTGCATTTTAGTCAAATCTTGGGCGACAAGAAATAACGTCGGTGTCTGAAAACTCGCAGCAACAGTTTGACCTGCATCTACATCTCGGGAAACAACTATGCCATCCACGGGGGAAATGATTTTTGTATATCCAAGATCAGTTTCTGCTATTTTTAAAGAAGCTTCTGCTTGTAAAACCTGAGCTTGAGCTACATTTATTTGTGAAAGATCATTATCATAGGTGGTTTCAGCAAGATCAACTTCGCTTTTGGCGATAAAATTTTTTTCGTAGAGTTCTTTATAACGGTTATATGTTTTTTTATTGTTGGCAAGTGTTGTTTTTGCTTTTTTTAGATTCGCTCTGGCTGAATTTAAATTCGCTCTTTGTTGTCTTACTTTTGCTTCAAAAGTAGCAGGGTCAATATGCGCAAGAATTTGTCCTTTTTTCACCTGAGAATTAAAATCGACAAAAATCTCCTGTATTATCCCTGAAACCTGGGTTCCAACATTTGTTGTCGTTACAGGGTTTATAGTGCCGGAAGCGGTTATTGTTTCTGTAATTTGTCCTTTTATGACGTCTACTGTGTTGTATTTTGGCTTTCCATTTTTATCCGCGGCAAAAAAAATAACAACACCCGCTAACAAAAATACTATTGCGGATATAAAAATTATTTTTTTCATTAGTACTCTCGCTGTTTAAATTTAACGAAATAAATTCGATAATATTTACATTACTTGTATTTTACACCTATTATAATAAAACTTTAAATAACCTGAGTCACGAATTAAACAAACATCTTATTACATAAGCTAAAAAGGCAATTTGAATTTTAAAAAAATTAGTAAATATAAATTAATATTGGAGTTATTTATTGTTTCCAGTACAATAAATAATGTGGAGAAAAAATATAAGGAGACGAATATATGCCACTATCTATTTCAAGACAGCTTGTTCCAACAAAAGAATTATTGCAAAAAGCATTAAACGGTAAATATGCTCTTGGAGCTTATAATGTCAATAATATGGAATTACTTCAAGCAATTGTTGAAGCAGGTCAAGAGCTTCAAGCCCCGCTTATTTTACAAGTATCAGCAGGCGCAAGAAAATATGCTAATCAAACATATCTTATGAAGCTGGTGGAAGCTGCGCTTGCAAATTCTGATATTCCTATCGCCTTGCACCTTGACCATGGTGAAGATTTTGAAATATGTAAAGCTTGCATAGACGGCGGTTTTTCTTCCGTAATGATTGACGGATCACATCATCCTTTTGAAGAAAATATTGCTCTTGTAAAACAGGTTGTGGATTACGCTCATGTAAGAGGCGTTTCTGTAGAAGCTGAACTCGGAAGATTAGCCGGAGTAGAAGATAATATATCCGTTTCCGAAAAAGATGCTATTTTTACCAACCCTGCAGAAGCAAAAGAATTTGTGGAAAGAACCGGCGTTGATTCTTTAGCAATAGCTATAGGAACCAGCCATGGCGCTTTCAAATTCAAAGGCGAAGCAAAACTTGATTTCGAAAGATTAGCTGAAATTCAAGAAGCCGTAGGAAAAGATTATCCTCTCGTGCTTCACGGAGCTTCCAGCGTACCTGAAGAACTTGTAAAAATATGCAATGATAACGGCGCAGCTATTAAAGATTCAAAAGGCGTTCCTGAAGCAATGTTTTCTCAAGCAACACAACTTGGTGTAGCTAAAATTAACGTTGACACTGACTTAAGGCTTGCTTTCACCGGAGCTATCAGAAAAGCTTTCAACGAAAATCCCGCTGAATTTGATCCTAGAAAATATCTTGGACCAGCAAGACAAGCTGTTAAAGACATTGTAAAACATAAAATTCAAGTTTTCGGCACAGACGGAAAAGCGTAATTAGATAAATATTTCTTAAAATCCAAAATGTGTTTCTAATATTTAGAAATGTAAATTTGATTTTTATTCAGCGAAAATCATTTATTTATAAATATAAAAGGCCTGTTTCTTTAAATCAGAAACAGGTTTTTTGTTTTCAGATACTTATTTTTTCATGAAAATGCGTTTATCATAAAAAAGGTTTTTGGTGAAAATTGCAAAGCTTACAACAAATATAACTGGCTAAGACAAGAATTTGCGGATAAATATACAATGATTAATTTGTTTAAAAAACCCTCACAAAACTCGCTAGGGCTTGATATTTCTTCGGAAGGAATATCAATGGTATTCTTAAAACAAGAAACCAACGGTGTTCTCCTTAAAAATTACGATTATATTCCTTTTTCAAAACCAATAGATCAAAATAATCTCCTAATTGAATCTAAAATTGTTTCAGAAGCGCTAAGGTCAATAATTAACCAAAACAAACCTGACATCAAAAATACGGTCATTTCTATTCCTGCTAATATGCTTTTTATTAAAAAAATAACTCTACCTGACCTTTCTTATGATGAACTACAAGCAATAGCGCCTCAAGAAGCTGCAAAATACCTTCCTTTAACTGCAAAAGAATTAAATGTTGATTTTGAAATATTAGAAAACACTCGAACAGAAGACGAAACAGGAAAAAAAGTTGATATTATTTTATGCGCGCTATCAAAAAGCATTGCCAGAAATTATCTTGATATAATCTCTGCTGCCGGATTTTCCGTAAAAGCAATTGATGTATCTTCTTTTGCTATTATCAAAACTCTCGCAAACGCAAAATTAATAAATAATTCAGAAAAAACTTATATTTCTGTTTTTATTGATTATACAACTACTGATATCAGCATAATTCAGGAAGGAATGCCTGTTTTTTCACACAATATACAGCTGGGCAAAAAAAATATTGTAGAAAACATTATCAACACAATGAACAAAAAACGAAGTGAAGTCTTAAAATTATTGCCTGAAGTTGAATTAATGATACCGGGCTCAGAAATCAACAAAAATGCAGATTTAAATAAAGCTTCTTCAGGTGTCAAAAACATATACAGCGCTATAGCCGGAGAAATTCAAAAAACTATTGAATTTTTCAATTCTGAAACGACTAAACCGATTGATTTTGAAAAAATATTTCTAAGCGGACCCGGTGTTTGTGTTCAAAATATTGATAAATATATTTTTAATAAACTCAGGATTAAAACCTGTATACTTAATCCATTTTTAAATATATCAAAAGAACTCCGGAACCGGGAAAATTTATTGATACCCGATAATATTCCCGCTTTTTCACAAAGTGTCGGTCTGGCGTTAAAAGGTATTCAAAAATGAAAATAATTAATATAAATCTCATAGGTGAATTTGATCAGTCACCTGAATATAATAAAGCCGTTATTAAAGATGATAATCTTAATGCCAGGACAAAAATTTTTATAATGGTTTTTCTCTTTGGCATCTCTATAACATTTATGTGTGGTTTTGGACTATGGTTTATTACAAAAAATATTAACAATGACTATAAATTAGAATTAAAAAAATTAAAAAGCGAGCACTCTAAATTAAAGATAAAAGAAGAAGAATTATCAGCTTACAGAAAAAATCTCTTAACCGAACTGAAAACAGCAAAATTCAAAATGCTTATAAAAGAGCAAATTAACAAAACATTTGTCCCATGGAGCTTAGTCCTGGAGGACACAGCTTCTAAAACACCTAAAAATATTGTATTGCTGAATATCAACAAAACAGCTTCTCCCGGAATCAGGAGCTTCGGAAATGAGCTTAGTATCTCAGGAATTTTGCCAAATAACAGCTCTCGTAAACCTAATTCTATGAGTGACATTGCTCTATTAATTCTAAATATAAATGAAGATTCCGATTCGCCTTTAAGCAACGCAGAAATCAAATACCTTGAATATAAAAATGACGCAAACTCTTATGAATTTGAAATAAAAACAAATGTTGAATTTTTAGAAAACAACAAGGACTAAAGATGAATAACTTAAAAAAATTAATAATTTTAAGCATAATACCGGTAATTTTAACAATATTTTTTGTTATTAAATTTTCTATTCCAAGTGTTCAGGAGCATTTGACCCTTAAAAAATCAATAAAAGCAGAGAAAACCGCATTAAAAAATACAAAAAACAATATAAAAACACTTAAAGAAAATAAAAAACTTTCAGCCAAATTAAATAAATTAAATTCAAAACTCGCCGCGTTTGAAGTTGAATTTCCGGATCAGTTTAAAGATGAAATATTGTTAATTGACCTAGAAAAGTTTGCAAATAAGACAACAAATCGAATAATAAAACTGGAATCACAGCGTGGAAAGGAACTTAAAATAATTGACCCGGAAGAAGAAAAGCTTGGAAAGAAAAAGAGAAGAAGAAAAGAACCTGCTTCCGTGCCTCCGGTGAAAATTATAGAAAAACCGTTTGAAATAAGCACTATTGCTTATTATAACGAAATCATTGATTTTATAACCTTCCTGGAGAATTATCAAAGAAAAATAAATATTGAAGGAATTTACACAAAAGTTTTTGATGATGATAAAGATAGCTCAAACCCGAAAGTTGAACTGACCATAAAGGGATACACCTATAAATCCGTAATTAATTAGGAAAATTTAAAATGCAAAAACGAGAAAAGATTCAAAAATTATTAATAATAATAATTTCCATAACTTTATTTGGCATAAGTTATAGTTATTACCTGTTTAAAGATAAAAATTTATCTAAAAAACCGGAACAAGTGGTGATTTCAAAAAAAATAACAATCCCTGACGAAAAACAACAGGTTAGTCCGGACACAGAAGCAAGCAGCGATGAAAGCAGCGATGAAGAAAAGGAACTTAACGACGAAGCAGACCAAAAAGAAGTTTCAAAAAAAGAAGATTCTTTAATAATAGAAGATAAAAAAATACAACCAACGGATAAAACAAACTTAATCACAATGGCATCAAATATATCAGGTAAAAATGACCCTTTTTCATATAAGGAAAGTAAATTTACACCTATTAACTCAACAAAAACTTCCGACAGAGGGTCTTATTCTTCAACAAATCCTGTAAAACCAACAAATTATGTAGAAATAAGAGGTTTTATCGGAAACAAAGTAATCGCAGAAGTCAACGGGTTTACTGACTCTCTTAAAGAGGGTGAAACTTTGAAAGGAGTTAAAATTCTCACTATAGATCCTGTGAATTTATCCTGTGAATTAGAGGTTAAAGGCAAGAAAATCACAAAATCAATACAACCAATAATAAAATAAAAAGAGGTGTTTATGATATTTGCAACTTCCCCCCAAAAAACAATATTTTCCCTGCCATGGATCTTATTTTTAACTCTTTTACTGGCTATGCCGACTTTAGCTATTCAAGAAAAGGACGAATCCGCTATACAGCCGCTAAAAAATGTTATTGATAAGTCATATATAGAACTTGATGACAAATTCAACTATTTTCCCGAACAAACCACTATTGATCTTACATTAAGAGATACAGATGTTGCTTCTATCCTTAGAATTCTTGCAAAAGAAGGCAACATGAACATTGTTATCGATCCCAGCGTCAAAGGAGTAATAACAGCAGAATTAAAGAATATTTCAATAAATGAAGCAATGCAGGTTATATTAACAAGCGAGGAACTTGAAGCGAGAGTTTCCAATGATACTATATTTATTGCCTCAAGGCCGGTTATGGCAAAAAAAGGACTCAATAGAAATTACATAAAGACTTTTAACTTAAATAATTCTGACCCTGTTTATGTTGCAGGAATTTTAAAAGCAAGTATTTTTAACAAAGGATATAAAGTAGATGAATCGGCAGTTTCGTTGCAAAATAAATCTCCGGAAGATAATCAAAACGGAACTTCTTCAGGACAAAGCAACCTCATATCAGGAAAAACAATAAAAGGAGATATTAAAACACTGGTGCCGGGGGAAAACTTTGGCAATGCTTCCCGACTTGCCAGTGAAATCAACATTCAACATTACAATACAAAGACCGGTGAAATTGATATAGATAATAACGATGGTGGAGCTATTGTAATTCCTGACACCAGAACAAATTCTATACTTGTTGCGGGATTAGAAAAAGATATTTTACTTGCCGAAGAAGCCATAAAACATCTCGATAAACCACTAAAACAAGTTTCTATTGAAGTGTCGTTAATAGAAATCAAAAAGGATGACTCAAAAGATTTAGGAATGAGCACATCAATGCACGGCGGAAAAACAAGCGGTGGATTCAATGCCCTTGAAGGGGAATTTGCCGGACAAAACTTTTCTTCACTGGCAAATCAGACCGGATTAACTTTAAACACTATAAACAGCCTCTCTGATGAAATAGCGGTAAGATTAAACGCCCTGATTGTCAATGAAGAAGCCAAACTTTTAGCCAACCCAAAGATTATTGCTCTGGACGGAAGCGAATCTTTAATAAAAATCACTGATCAGGTTGTGAGTAAGGTGCAAACAACCATTACAGACACAGCAGTAACCTACAACGCAGACCTCTCAGATGTTGGAATAGTATTAAACATTTTGCCGAAAGTCAGAAAAGACGGCTACGTAACAATGCGGATAAGACCATCTATCACAAATGCCCTGCCCGAAGTTTTAATAGGAGAATTTCAAAACGGCGGAGCCGCTATAAAAGTTACGCCGGTATCAACCCGAGAAGTTATTATTCAGGATGTAAGGGTAAAGTCAGGAGAAACTCTGGCAATTGCAGGACTTACAAAAGAACATGACGTTAAAAAAGACGGGAAAGTGCCGGTTTTAGGCTCTATACCTGTATTAGGCAAATTATTCAGCAATACAGAATTTAATCAAGAGAAAAATGAGCTGATTATTATGATAACCCCTGTCATAATTGATGATATTGCCCAGCAATCACTTTAACTAAAACCTTATTGTCTGTTATCAAAATCTTCATACTGATCTATAAGGGCAGTTTCAGGATAAAGATCATCTATATCGGAAGTAAATTCATCGCTTAATTCTGAAAAAGGATCTCCTTCTTCTCGACAATATAAAATTATTTCTCTTCTATCTGTGCCCATCGGAAGTTTTTCCTCTTCATCAAGGACCAGCACTTCACATTCAATGTATTTTTTCTTTTCGCTATTATATATTTGTCTCATAACGGTATGTGCCATTTAAATTTCTCCATAATTTTTATTTACCTATAAGTTAACATTATTTCAGATAAAATTTATGCCTAAAAAGACTAAATAACTCGAATTTCTAATTAAAAGATTTATAAAAAAATCTTACATATCATATCATTCTGAACTTGTGCTTTCGAGCCCCTGAAATGAATTCAGGGTGACGAGCAGGAGTCATGCTGAACTTGTTTCAGCATCTCAAAACCGCACGGTCTCAGCTTATACACTTCGTTA
>CAYZIV010000003.1:7733-8972 GCA_964478475.1 uncultured Gammaproteobacteria bacterium
CTGAACTTGTTTCAGCATCTCAAAACCGCACGGTCTCAGCTTATACACTTCGTTACTGAAACCCTGAACTAAATTCAGGGTGACGAGCAGGAGTCATGCTGAACTTATGCTTAAAGGGCTTGCAAAACTTGTTTTGCAAGCCCTTTAACTAATTTTGTATTTTTTAAATTAATTACTAATAACTGAATTTAAAATTTCACCCGGTGTAAACAGTCTTATTAAATTAAATCTACACTGAGTTTTTTTTATTTTTAAATAATCATAAAGTTTATTATTATATAAATCTCTTTGATTTCTTTCGACATTATCCCCGAGAAGGTCTTCAAAAGAATTTTTAAATTGATTTTTTTGCGAAGAATTATATTTAGAGTATTTTACAAAATCATTTAAATGACTTTTAGTAGAAATACTACTGTTTAATTTTTTTTCAATAGCTAGATCTATAGCTTGGCTAACATTGCTAACCATTCTATCTCCCTTTATTATCTACAACACACCACATACAGTAGCAAGGCATCAACTAACTGCTTTCAACTTTTTTATAGTAAACAATTTTTTTTCGCTTTTCAATATGAAGTTTAAACAAAATTTTAAAATAAAACCAAAAAGTCATTTTCTTATAGAATCAGTAATTACTTGATATATACCCGATATAGAACATGGATTTTTTTCGTTACATTTTTTAATTAAGTTTTAGAAACATAATTAAAGTTTATAGTAAAAATTATATCAAAATATAAAGTGTCATAATAACCTTTATTCACATTTCATGGGTGAATCACAAAATAATAATGCCTGTCAAGGGATAATTGTATTAATTACAATTATAAATCCCACCCAAATATACAAATCTTAAATCAACTAAAACCCTGTAATAAAACAATAAACAAGCCCCTGATAATTCAGAGGCTTGTTCGTTATTTTATTAAATCTGTCTTATTCTTCTGAAGATTCCTCAACAGTTGTTTCAGCTGTTTCATCTGTCTCAGTTGTCTCTTCAACTTCTTCAATTTTTTCTTCCTTAATTATTTCAGAAGCAGAAGCAATTACAGGAAGTTCAACAGAAACTTTTGAAGTTATTTTTATCAACATTTTATATTCACCAATAGCATTGATTGGATTATTTAGAGATATATTTCTTCTGTCTACTTCAATTCCTGTTTTTTCAGTAATTAGCTCAGAAAGCTTCCTGGTAGTTATAGCCCCGAATAGTTTTCCGCTTTCTCCGGCTTTAACCTT
>CAYZIV010000003.1:9072-13579 GCA_964478475.1 uncultured Gammaproteobacteria bacterium
GCTTGCCATGTTGTAACAAGGAAAGGCCAGTCACTGCTTTGCAAAAGAAGGTTTTCTCTTACAAGCTGATTAAGTGCTCTGTGCAGAACTTTATCTTCAGGAATTGTCGGGTATTTGCTGACAATTTTTTCAACTCTTGATTCAGCGTTGTGAATAATAGGCCACATCCATTCAGTTTGATGATTTTGCCATACCCAGAAGTGTCCGCCCTGTCCCCATGAGCTTTCAGGGAGCTGAACCGCCGCTGTAGGCTGATGAGCGTCAAGATACTCGCCTGCGGTCTGTACTTTCACTTCAGGAACATAGGTGTTAAGTTTTTTAATAACCTGTTTAATGAATTCTACTCCTTCAAACCACCAGTGGCCAAAGAGTTCTGTATCAAAAGCGACCATAAACAATCCGTTTTTGCCGGTAGCTTTTTTATAATCATTTAACCTGTGATAAATAGTGTTTACATAGTGATCAGTGTTTTCAGAAATTTTTGATTTAGCAAGAACAGGATCATAGAGCATTTTTTCGCCAAGTCCTGTTGTAGGACTTGTAATTCTCCAGTAATGAAGTCCTGAATTCTCGTCTTTTTTGTGGAATTCTCTGAAACATCCGTCACCGGGATATCCGTCAGCAGCTGACCATACCTGGTAACCGCCTTCGTGGTTTCTGCCCATAACTGCAACCTGAGCTTCTGACATCCAGTAAGCTTCGTATGTAGTCAAGCCTGTTGCTGGTCTTGGCGGTAACGGAATGTATTCAATATTTCCATAAATACCGATAGATCTTCTGCTTCCAACAGAAACTCCGCCTTCGATCTGGTGGGATTCTACGAATACATACTCAATGCCATTATTTTGAAGTGAATTTTCAATAGCTGGCCTGTAATACTTAGTTCCATCAGGAGCTATTGCTTCATAACCTGGTCTGTATGCGCATTCAGGCATCCAGGCTCCTCTTGGCTTTCTTCCAAAGAGGTTCTTATAAGCGTCTACACCTGTTTTTAATTGAGCATTTATTGAAGAATCTTTTGATAATAAAGGCATAAACCCGTGAGTTGCACAGGATGTTGTGATTTCTATGCAGCCTAAATCCTGAAGTCTTCTAAATTCACCGATCAAATCACGGTTATATTTTTTTTGAAAACTGTCTTTTATGTTTTGATACCAGTTGTTATAAAAGTTAGCAAGATATTCAATATGCTGCGAATGAGCAACGCTATCGTTTGGATAACGATCCAGATCATCCTGAGCTGCTTTAAGTCTTAAATCGATATAATCTTCAAAACCTTTTTTTAAATGTTCGTCATTTAATTGCTCTGCCAAGATAGGAGTTAATCCTACAGTTAATTTAGCTTTTATTCCCTCTTCCATAAGCTCATTTATTGCATTTAAAAGCGGAATATATGAATGTGACATGCACTCATATAAATTTTCTTCTCCAAACGGCCACATGCCTGCTTTTCTATAATACGGCAGGTGACTGTGAAGCATAAATACGAAAGATCCTATAGTCATTTGGTTTTTTTCCTCCAATTTCAGTTATTGTTTATATATTAATGCATTTGTATTTCAAATGCTGATTGTTTTTCCGCTTTTTAAATTTGTTAATGCTCTAAAATATTATCTGAACTTAATAAAATTTAAAACAAATCCTGTGTCTAATATTTTGTTGTCCAATCGGATATGACATGTTGGTTATCCCTTGTTCAAATGTTTAATATACGATTAGTGTTTTTAGGATTTATCAGGAAATTTGTTTTTTTCCGTAGCTAACTTTAATTTTTTAATTTTCCCTTTCCTTTAACAAGCTTAATCTCAAATTTTTAATATTTATTTCCTCAAATTCTTTTATAAATTATAATCAGGTTAATTAAAACATGTTTAAAATACAATCCATAGACTAAGCAAAAATAACAAATGTTTACTTTTTTCCACTTTTTATACAAATTTAGTTCGCAACTATTTTATAAAATAAATATACAAATAACAGGATCGAAATAAAATGAAAAAATTAATAAATGGACTTCAAAAAAAAGTGATAATCTCATGTCAATCCTCTAAAGACGAGCCAATAGGTCAAAGCAACTGCTTAATTCCAATAATAAAGTCGGTTATTCAAGGTGGAGCAGGAGGATTAAGACTTGCCGGAGCGGACACCATAAAATCAACCAGAAATTTTTCTGATATACCGATAATAGGGATTACCAAACCTGATATTCTTCCTGAAAATTGGCAAAAATCAGTATATATTACACCCGCATATACAAATGCCGAACAATTAGCAAAAGCAGGAGCAGATATTATTGCAATAGACGGAACTTCACGAAAGCGGCCTAAAGAAAACCTTGCCGAATTAATTCACAAAATAAAAATAAATCTCAATAAACCTGTTATGGCTGATATTTCAACAATTGAAGAAGGTTTAATGTGTGCATTATTGGGAGCTGATATTATTTCAACCACTCTTTCCGGTTATACACAGGATACTTTAGATAAAAATCAAGAAGAACCTGATTTTGAACTTTTAAAATCACTTATCAATGTCGTAAACAAACCAGTAATACTAGAAGGCAGAATTTGGACTCCTGAACATGTTAAAAAAGCTTTTGAATTAGGAGCTTTTGCTGTTGTAATCGGTTCTGCAGTGACCCGTCCGGAAGTTATAACCAGAAGATTCGTTGAATCCCTATAATTTAAACCTCTAAACTTATTCTTTACAGCGCTGTTAAGGTATTTGAATAAACGCATCCGCAGTAATTTTGTCTATAAAACCCGTATTTTTTAGACAATTCAAGACTTTTTTTAAACCCGTCCTGTTTTTTGAAATTTTCTTCAATGAATTCTATACCGTATTTTTCAGAGATATTTTTACCAATTCCATTGATAACACTGCTGTTTTTATGTGGGCTTATTGTTAAAACCGTTGTGAAGGCGGCAAAATTGTTTTGTTTTGCATAAAGAGCGGTTTTCTCCAATCTCATTTTAAAACAGATTTCACAACGAGTTCCGCCTTCTTTATCGTTTTCATGTCCTTTGACTTTATCGAACCAAACTTGAGGATGCTCATCTTCAATTATAATATTATAATCTTTAATTCCGGCAAAATTTAACAACTCATTAAGCCTCTTATCGTATTCTCTCCGGGGGTGAATATTAGGATTATAAAAATAACCCGCAGGTTTATATTGGTTCATTATAAGCTTTTCAAAGCTATAAGACATACAAGGAGCACAGCAAACGTGAACGAGTACTGTATCATTTTTTTGGATTTCTAATAAATCGGTCATTGATTATATGTTTCAATCAATATTTCTCTAAATTCTTCATATGACCTCATCCCCCGATATTTCCTATAACCAATAACATAGAAAGGAGTGCCATGGATATTATATTTTCTTGCCTGATCAATATCCTGTTTTATTTCAGCCTGAAATTTTTCTGTATTTGAAGCATCTTTTTTAAGTTGTTCAATATTCAAATCAATAGATTTTGCCAATTTTAGAATATTTTCTTCACTCAAATCACGACTGTTTTCGTATAACAAAGTGACCATATCCCAATATTTTCCCTGGTTTTTTGCTGCTTTTGCATAATATATAGCATTACAAATAGCCTTACCGCCGTGCTTTGAATAAGGGTTACAATAGCGGCTAAAAGGCATATCATGGTGTTCAACCCGTATATCATCGAACTCATTAACCAGTTTTAGCATTGTTTTATGAGACATAGCACAATATGGACACTGGAAATTAGTATATTTATGGATTACAATTTCTGCATTTTCAGCTCCTAAAACATTTCCTATAAATCCATCATGATATTTTTGAACTTCAACAGCAGAAGTATGTGTCTTGTAGACCTTTGAAGGAGTGAATGGTGTATATATATTCATTAAAACAAGGACAATTATCCCTATTAAAGCTGCTATGCCAATAATTATTACCCATTTTTTATCAGAAAAAATGTTTTTTATGTCAGAAAAAGTATTCAAATACAGTTTTTTAAATGAATTCCCCGGTTTACTTGCAATAAGCAGGACAAAATTCACCAAATACAGCACATAACATAACGGACACTGAAGTTTTATAACAAAAGATGAAATGAAAATTAACGCTAAACTAAGCAACACAGCAAAGGTTGCTAAAGAAAAAATATACGCTCTTGGGTGTTTAAAATGTTTAAACAATTCAAATTTATGAAACGGAAATAGAGCCAATGCCTGGATAAAGACATAAAAACCCAATCCCCATAGAGAAAGAGGGATATTAAACAGCCTGGAAAACTCTGTTTCAGCAACAGAATCACAATTTATATATTCATTTACCGCGCAAAAACTGGCTGTATACTGCGGATTAAAATTAGCGTTATAATAAACAAGCAGTAATTCAACACTGGCAATTATTCCTATAACTGCGGCAAAAGCAAGAAAAATCCTGCTTAATTTATTTAAATCTGTTTTCATCCTCAAACCTCAGTAACGATTTATCTATAATTACTACTAATTTTATATTAACAAA
>CAYZIV010000003.1:13679-20642 GCA_964478475.1 uncultured Gammaproteobacteria bacterium
ATAACTATATTTTTCTCAATAATTATTTTAAGCATATGCTGGGTTTTATTTTTAAAAGATATATTAACTGATATAGAGACCATAACCTATGACTGGCGAGCAAAAATCGCCACTGAAAATAATAATTCCGGAATAAAGTTTTCCCAACACGACAAAAATATAATTTTACTGGCGGCTAACGACGACTCCACAAAAATACTGGAAAATTACCCGGAAACAGGCTTAGGAAGATGGCCATGGCCGAGGCAAGTTTGGGGGGATGTTGTTGAATTTTTAAATAAAGGCCAACCTAAAGCTATTATTTTTGACTTAAAGTTCGAAGGCTCACAGGGAACATCACCAACGGATATTCAATCAGATAAACATTTTGCTGATTCAATTAAAGATAAAAATGTCGTAATAGCAACAGCTCTCTCTCACCCAAGAAACTCCGAAAACATCACTAAAATAATCGAAAGACTTAATAAAGAGCAGAAAGAGCAGGGAAAAAACATCAATAATGTTTCAAATGAAGCTATTGACAACTATATTTCTGCTATATACAGCTATGTGTATAACAGAAGCACATTAGACAAAGCTCTGGAATTTAAACCGGATTTCGATCATTACCGCAATATACCCTATGGAAATAAGTCTATACGGCACTTTTTAGATAACATTACATTTTACGAAATGGCATCCATATACGATAAATTACTAGAGAATACTGATTATTTGGGAGTTATAAATTTAAAACAAAGTGATAATACTGTATTCAGGAGTCATGTTCCGCTTTACAGAGTAGTACACAAGGAAGGAATTTCCTATTTACCGTCTTTACCTCTTGCGACAGTGATGTCTGTTCTTCCTGAAGAAGAAAAGACACCGATAGCTGTAGAAAAAAACAAAATAATTATTGGAAACAGACATATACCTATTGATGATGAAGGGAAATTCCTTCTTAACTGGCATGGTTCCGGAGGAACTTATAAAAATATTCCCGTGGCAAAAGTTATTCTCAGCGCTCTATATCAAAAAGGGGAAATTAATTCTATCAAAGACTTTGACAAAATACCTCCTGAGCTTTTTAAAGACAAGATCATAGTTATAGGACAGACTTCTGCGGGCACTGACATTCATCCGACACCAATGTCCTCAGTTTATCCGGGACCGGAAATTATAGCTACCGCTATAGACAATATTTTAAATGATGCTGATATTACAAACCCGGACAGGCGAAAGTTTATACAAAAATCATCTGTCATAACAGACATTTTTTTAATATCTTTATTATGTTTTATTATTGGATACACAATGATTAAGGCAAAAACAAATCTTTTTAAACTCTTAATTTTTTCTACAATTATTATATTTTTTGTGTTTACAGCAATCTTTTGTTTTGTCCATCCTCAAATAAGAATCTGGTTAAACATGACCTATCCCCTGATATTTATGGTTATAACCGGGATAAGTTCATATGCATACATTACTTATCTTGAAAACAAAGAAAGAAAAAACGTAGAACTAATGTTTGGAAAGTTTGTATCGCCGCAAATACTTGAAAAACTTCTCGGCGAAAAGAAAGAAATTTCCCAGGAAGGTCAAAGAAAAGAAATGACGGTGCTTTTTTCTGATATTAGAGAATTTACAACGCTATCGGAACAATATCCCCCTGATGAAGTTATTGCCATTTTAAATAAATACTTAACAGAGATGGTTGAAATAATTCTCAGCTACAACGGAACGCTGGATAAATATATCGGAGATGCCATCATGGCTTTTTATAACGACCCTGTTGAAATGAAAGACCACGCATTAAGAGCTGTTCTTACCGCTATCGGAATGAGAAAAAAACTTGATGAACTTAATGAAAACTGGACAAAACAAGGGAAACCTCCTCTTAAAATAGGTATAGGAATTAATACCGGAGAAATGATCGTAGGACACGTGGGTTCTCACAGATTAGTTGACTATACCGTAATAGGAGACAATGTTAACCTTTCTTCCAGAATAGAAAATCTCACCAAAGAATATGGTGTAAGCATATTAATAAGCGAATCTACTTATGAACAAGTAAAAACCGACATAAATGTTCGTTATATTGATGAAGTTACAGTAAAAGGCAGAAAAAATACCGTAAAAATATATGAAGTTCTAGGATTAAAACCAGAGTCAGAGAATTTAGCTTCCACCCTCACTGTAAAATTATAAAAAATCTTTTATTAAACTGAGTCGTGAATTACTTTTTATCTAATTCACGACTCAGTTTAAACAGGTCATTTCAATTTATATGCAATAATTTATTGTTCTAATAATTTAAATATCAACTAAATTTATGAACTATTTCAAAAAATCATAAAGTTTTGTAAAGTACTTCCGATATAAAAACCAGGAAGAGTATACAAGGCATTCCTGTCTTTTATAGAGGAAAATTTAATGTTAAGAGAAAACACCCAAGAAGAAATCCCTGTTTTTTCAGGAGCTGATATAAATCAAATACTAAACCTTGCTCAAAAATCTCATGAGAATTATTTAATAAGATCAAATGCAAAAGACCTTGACAGAGCATTAATTTATTATCTTGAAGCTGTAAAAATAAATCCTGAAATACCAGAAGTTCATTATAAATTAGCCAGCCTGCTATGGGAAAAAGGAGAAATTGACTTAAACCTGGCGATAAAACATTGCAAAAAAGCTGTCAGACTTGCGCCAAAATCCGCAAATGCCTGGTTATATCTAGGTTTTTTCCTAAAAGCATCCTGTAAATATAAAGAAGCTGAAAAAAACTTTCAAATAGCAATTTCCCTTGGAAAATTTCGATCAGCAAGACCAAGACTTGTGCTGGCATCAACAATTTTAGAAAGATTAAAAAATACCAATTTTAATTTCTATGATTTTTTAAAGTCGATTTATTATTTTTCAACAGGGCTTACATTTTCAATATACGATTATGAAACCATAAGGATGTTATCCAGAAGTTGCGGCGAAAAATTTTCAATATTTAAATACGAAACAACTGCAAAAATATATAAATTATTCGGAAATTACAAAAAAACTGTTGAAATTTATGAACAAGCCTCAATTAATACCGGTTGTGAAGAATTATTCTATTCAAAAATCGGAGACCTTTTTATCCAGCTGCAAAACCCGAAACAAGCCGCAAATTATTATAAAAAAGCGTTAAAAAACAATTCCGGCAATGTAGCAATGTGGATAAAATTAGCTAAATTATTACAGAAATACGATAAAAAGAATATAAAAGAAATAATAGATTGCTATAACAATGTTTCCAGGCTTCAACCGGGCAATTCAAAAGTTTTTTATGAACTCGGACATCTTTATTTAAGAAGCGAGAACAAATTTAATGCGGTAAACGCTTTTAAAAAAGCTATAGAAATTGAACCTAAAAATGCTTTTTATCATAATAGCCTTGCATATGCGCTTGTACAACTTCAAGATTATGATGGAGCAATAGATGAATATCAAAAAGCAATAAAATTAAACCCTGACAATGAATGGACTTCTATAGTAGCGCAGGCGCTCGGAGCAATATATCATCAGGTAAAAGATAACCTTGATGCAGCTATTTTAGCTTATCAAACATCTATACTCCTTGATAAAAATAATATTGATGCTGTTATGGCGCTGGGAGAAGTTTATCAGGATAAAAACGACATTGATAATGCCATAAGTTGCTACTGCAGCTCTATTAAACTTGATTCAAATTGTTCAAAAACTTACTGTAACTTAGGCTTATTATTATGGGAAAAAAATTACATTGAAGAATCGATCATCGCCTATCAAAAGGCGATCTCAATAAATCCGGAATACGCTATAGCCTTTAATAATCTTGGAGTTGTATACCTAGACGGACTAAACAATTCGGAAGAAGCGATAAAAGCATTTACACTCGCGATAAAACACAGTCCTAATTACACTCTTGCTTATTATAATAACGGAAGGGCTTACCAAGCAATTAATAACACAACAAAAGCAGCAGAATATTTACAAATGGCGCTTGATATAAATAAAATAACAGAAGAAATGGATGATTCGGAAATAGAAAACAGAATATATGAATTGTTTTCCGCAGGTTAATTATTTTCAGTCGCTAGTTATAAAAAATTAAAATTTCTTAAAAACCCACCCTCCACACCCTTATAGGTGTGTTAAGGGCAAAGCCCTTAACAATCTTTTTTATAATTTTAAGAAATTTTAATTCAGTCATAACAAGTATTATAGCTATTTAGAGATTTAGATTAATTAACTCGAGTCGTAAATTAGATAAAAAGCAATAATAGCCTGGTAGAATTTCTCAAAATTAATCGCGACTCAGGTTAATTCTTTTAAGTCGCTGATTATTTTTGGTGAAATTTTATATTAATTTTCTAAAAATACACCTATTTTACGGAATTTATCGTACCGGTCCTTTTTAATTTTATCGCCGGACATTTTTGATAATTCATCAATACTGGCATTAATTTGATGTTTCAAATTATTTGCAGCCAAATTCCAGTCATAATGCGCGCCACCCAGGGGCTCAGGAATTATTCCATCAATTATTCCGAGTTCTAAAAGGTCATTAGATGTAATTTTCAAAGCTTCTGCTGCAGCACAGGACATATCAGCATTTCTCCACAAAATTGAAGCGCATCCTTCAGGAGAAATTACTGTATAAAGCGAGTGTTCAAGCATATACACTCTGTTTGCAACAGCAAGACCAAGAGCTCCGCCTGAACAACCTTCCCCTAAAATCACGGAAATAAGAGGTGTTTCAAGCTTTGCCATTTCTCTTAAATTTTCAGCAATAGCAATACCCTGACCTGTCTGCTCGGCTTTTATTCCCGGATAAGCTCCGGGAGTATCAATTAAAGTAATTATAGGCAGTTTAAACCTGTCGGCGTGGTAAAAAAGCCTCAAAGCTTTTCTGTATCCTTCGGGTTGGGGCATACCGAAATTATATTCAATATTTTCTTTAGTAGTCTTGCCTTTTTGAGTACCGATTAACATTACAGAACGTCCGTCGATTTGGGCGATTCCGCCAATAATTGCCCTATCATCAGTGCCTGCTCTATCTCCGTGGAGTTCAATCCAGTCTGTAGTTAACATTTCCACGAAATCCAGAAAAGATGGTCTATTGGGATGCCTTGCTATCTGAAGCTTTTGAGAGGCTGTAAGATTGGAATAAAGTTGTTTTTTAAACTCTTCAGCTTGCTCTACCAGTATTTTTATTTGTTCTTGAAGATCAATGCCGGTTTCGGTGCTGAGTTTTTTTAATTCCTCTATTTTTTCTTCTATCTGATGGATAGATTTTTCAAATTCCATTGGTTTATTTGTTTTATTATCTTTCATATTAATCATTTTAAATTGCTCCTAAAAGATGTTTTTAATTTTAATCTTTGCCTGCAAACGCTTTAACTTTAATATTTGCAGCTCTTAAAGATTCTGTATGAATTCGTATAACTTTTTCAATAGTTTGCTTCAACTCTTTTCTTTTACAAACCATATCAACCTGACCATATTTAAGTAAATATTCTGCTGTTTGGAAATCAGACGGCAATTTTTGTCTTATAGTTTGCTCAATTACCCTTCTGCCGGCAAAACCGATTCTTGCGCCTTGCTCAGCAATAATCACATCGCCGATTGTTCCAAAACTCGCTGTCACTCCGCCAAAAGTAGGTTCTGTGAGCACTGAAAGATATAAAATTCTTTCTTCATTTGCTTTTGCAACGGCGCAACTTGTTTTTGCCATTTGCATTAAACTCAGACAACTTTCCTGCATTCTTGCTCCGCCTGAAGAAGTAACTGCAATTATCGGTATTTTTCTTTTTATGCCCTCTTCAATAATTCGGGTAACTTTTTCTCCGACAACGCTGCCCATGCTTCCGCCCATATAAGCAAAATCCATGACAGCAGCTGCGACTTCCCAGCCTTCAATTTTTCCTGTTCCAATAATAACCGCTTCATTGAGATTTGTTTTCGCCTGAGCTTCTTTTTGCCTAGTGTTATAGCATTTTGTATCTATAAAATTTAGGGGATTACCGGGAATAACATTGCCATCAACTTCCACAAACGAGTCCTGATCAAACAATTGCATTATTCGGGTTCTTGCTCCCAGCCTGAAATGATAGTCACAGCTAGGGCAAACATACATATTTTTTTCCAAATCTTTTTTAAGAAGCTGAGAATTGCAATTATAGCACTTGTCCCATAATTTTGAGAGATCATCGCAAGATATTTTAGAATCAACCAGCGAAGCGTCAAATTGTTTTTTCTTTCTCTTAGCAAACCATTCTTTTAAACTCATTATTGTATATTCCTTTTTATTTATTTTTAATTATATATTCGACTTCAACGATAATTAATTATCACTGAACCACCCTTAACCTGTCAAACTCAAGTGCTGATGAATCAGAACCTACAAGCATATCCATTCCGAACACACTTCTGTTTCTCTCTATATCATAACCCAGACGCAATTTTAAATCCTCAGGTCCAAATCTTACATAAACCTGATTTTCTGTTATTTTCGAATCACTCCAATAATTATCTTCTGACAAATTTAAACTTGTAAGATAACCCGTAGAAAGATAGTCTGTAACCTTTAATCCTACATTAAAAATGAGATTACTTTTTCCGTATCTATACTTATCAAACTCAAGAGGAGTATTTCCATGGATTGCCCCTTGATAATAAGCTGTCCATAGATTTACCGGCCCTATAATACTGGCTAAAGTTGGTCCTATTCTGGCAACCCCATAAGTGTCACCTGTTCCATAAGCTGATATACTTACATCTGAGGATATTCCAAGAGACAAGTAATCTTCATACTGCAATAAAGGCTCAACATTTCTCAAATTCCCCTGAAGCTGAAATCTCCCGGTTGAATAACTGTTATTAAAGTCATCTACAAATCCACCGCTGGACCTTAGATTAAATTTAAAATTAAACTCTTCGAATATCTCTCTTTCATCGACTACTTCA
>CAYZIV010000004.1:0-4375 GCA_964478475.1 uncultured Gammaproteobacteria bacterium
CGACTCAATTTAAGCAGTAAAATTATAAAAATCTTCAGGTTTTAACTTCCTGGACATAAGCTTAGAAACAACTTCATCAGGGGTAATGTCGGTATAAACAGCTTCATAAACAATTTCAGCAAGCGGTGTTTCTATGTTGTATTTTTTTGAGAGCTCAACCACCGCCCGGGAAGTTTTAACACCTTCGGCGACAGTGCCGATTTCTTTCAAAATATCATCAAGTTTTTTGCCCTGACCGAGCATATATCCAACCTGGTAATTTCTGCTTAAAGGGCTGCTGCAAGTGGCAAAAAGATCCCCCACGCCGGAAAGCCCGTACAATGTGCTTGGGTTAGCGCCCATAGCGACACTTAAGCGCACGATTTCCGCGAGCCCCCTGGCAAGAAGAGCGCCTCTCGCGTTATCCCCAAAGTTCATGGCTCCGCAAAAACCGGAGGCTATGGCTATAACGTTTTTAAGACTGCCTCCCAGCTCAACGCCCGTGACATCTGAATTGCTATAAAGCCTGAATTTTTCCCAGACAGTAAGTTTTTCCTGAAGAAAATCAGCTACCTGCAGATCATCACAAGCAATAGAAGCCGCGGTAGGCAATCCTTTAAGAACCTCGCCGGCAAGAGTCGGACCTGACAGGACGGCGTATTTATTTTCAGGCAATTCCTGGTTAAAAACCTCGCTCATTCTGTATAAACCCGGCAACTCCAAGCCTTTTGAAGCATTAACAATTATTTGTCCCTTTTCAATTCCTGCTTCTGTCAATTTTTGGCAGATTGATCTCACAGCAGATGAGGGGACCACTGTAAGCAAAATTTCCGCATTTTTTATTGCCTCAGCTAAATCAGAAGTGATCTGAACTTTTTTATCGAGCTGCACTTCAACAGGAAATTTCACTGATTTAGTGGTAATAAGCTCATTTGATAAATCCTCTTCTCTTGACCAGAGGGTTATTTCATCAAAATTATCCGTTAAAAGTTTTGTCAGACATAAGCCCCAGCTACCTGCTCCAAGAACCGTTAATTTCATTTAAAATTTTGACTCCGTAATTTATATATAAAATTTTTATACTGAATTATAATATATTCAAATATTATAATATATCAAAAATACGAACAATAAAATGAAAAAAACAGTTTCAATACTAGGATCAACGGGTTCAATAGGCAAACAAGCTCTGGAAGTAATAGAAAAACTTCCGGACAACTTTGATATATTCGCGCTCTCTGCAGGGAAAAATATTGAACTTTTAAAACAGCAAATAAAACAATTTACTCCCCGGGTTGTTTCTGTAGAAACTGAAGAGCTTGCAGAAGAGCTAAAAAAAGAAATTAATAATGTAAAAATTCTTCATGGCCCGCAAGGATTAAAAGAAATTGCCGGAAATAGAGAAAATGACATTGTTTTAATAGCAGTAACAGGACTTCATGGCTTAGAACCAAGTATTTCAGCGACAAAAAACGGCATAGATATTGCTCTTGCTAATAAAGAAACCCTTGTTTCAGCCGGAAACATTGTTACTAAAATGGCAAGAGAAAACAATGTAAATATTATACCTGTAGACAGCGAGCACTCAGCAATTTATCAATGCATTAACACCCGACAAAATGCAAAGATCAAAAAAGTGATTTTAACAGCTTCAGGAGGACCATTTAGGACAAAATCCCTGTCAGAAATAGACAATGCCAGCGTAGAAACAACGTTAAATCACCCCAAATGGTCAATGGGAGACAAAATCACTGTAGATTCCGCCACTTTAATGAATAAGGGACTGGAAGTTATAGAAGCCCACTGGCTGTTTAACGCAGATTACAAGGATATACAGGTAGTTATTCACCCGCAAAGCATAATCCATGGAGCTGTTGAATTTCCGGACGGGAGTGTAATTTCCCAGATGGGACTGCCCAGCATGCATATTCCTATTCAATTTGCGCTTACTTACCCCAAGACAATCGAGGGGATAAAGACAGGATCACTGGATTTTACCGAAATAGCCAGGCTGGAGTTTGAAAAACCTGATTTTAAAAAATTTCCGTGTCTTGAACTAGCTTATGAAGCAGGCGAAAAAGGCGGAACATATCCTGCAATGCTCAACGCTGTAAATGAAGAAGCTGTTTTTGCTTTTCTTGAGGGAAAAATAAAGCTTACAGACATTGCAAGGTTTGTTTCAAAAGCGATTGAAGAACATAATAATATTGAAAACCCGTCTATTAGAGATATTTTAGAAACTGACAAAATTTCAAGATACTTTGTTAAAGAGCAATTAACGAAAAAATGTAAATTTTAATATCCATAATGATTTTATGGGTAATAAAAATATGTTAAAATAAAAACATCTTCTCTGTCGTCACTGCATTGTTTTTGGGCGAGTTCCATGAATTTAACCGAAATACAAAAAATTTTTATCAAGAAAAAAATAAGTTCAATATTGCCGGACAGTAAAATTTATTTATTTTACGGTTGTGAAAAAAGTCCGGATAATATTGCCGAGACTGAATTAATGGTATTTGCCTCGAGGGAGCTTAATTTAGAGGAAAAAGATGAAATAAGACACACTTTATGGCGAATTACAGGTGATGAAAATCTAAAATTAAGCAGTTACAGGGACGATTTTGAGTCCAATTATACAAAAAATACTCTTATTGAAGAGATTAAACTTTAGGAAATTATAAATCTCTTTTAATCACGGGGGCTATTCCTTTTAATTCTGCGTAAAGTTCCTCAAACTGGCTGAGATAGAGAGATTGAGGACCGTCACAAAGCGCTGTGTCAGGAGAATTATGGACTTCTGTAATTATTCCATCTGCTCCTGCAGCAATTGCCGCTCTGGACATTGGAGCAACCTTGTTTCTTATGCCTGTTGCGTGGCTTGGATCAGCTATAACCGGCAGGTGACTTAAGCTTTTAATAACAGGAATTGCAGAAATATCAAGGGTATTGCGCGTAGCTGTTTCAAAAGTCCTAATTCCTCTTTCGCAAAGGATTATTTCCCTATTTCCGCCGGACATAACGTATTCTGCGGACATCAACAACTCCTCAATAGTTGCAGATAGGCCTCTTTTAAGCAAAACAGGTTTTTTGATATACCCGAGTTCTCTTAAAAGATTGAAATTTTGCATATTTCTGGCTCCGACCTGCAAAATATCGACGTATTTTAAGCAGACTTCTATTTGAGAAATTTCCATAATTTCGGACACTACAGCCATATTATATTTATCAGCGACCTTTCTCAGATATTTTAACCCTTCTTCTCCAAGTCCCTGAAAGCTATAAGGAGAGGTTCTGGGCTTAAAAGCTCCTCCTCTTAAGAATTTCACACCGCATTTATGCATATGTTCGGCGATAATTTCCATTTGCTCAAGAGATTCTATCGCACAGGGGCCGGCAATAACTGCCACTTTATTTCCGCCTATTTCAAAGTCTCGTACTTTAATCACGGTATTTTCCGGCTGAAATGTCCTGCTAGCGAGTTTATAATTGGAAGTGATTTTCACTACTTCCTGAACACCTTCCATTAACTCAATTTCTCTACGGTCTGTGAATGTTTTACCGCCGACTGCGCCTATAACCGTATTGATTTCACCTTTTGATACGTGGGTTTCAAACCCTTTTAATTTTATAAAATTTTCCACATTTTTTATATCTGACTGTGAGGCAGTAGGTTTCATTACAACTAACATATAAAATTCCCCGTTACTTCTTAAAAAAATTATAAAACAATAATCCAAAAAAAGGATTTAATCATCATTAAATATTCTATTAATTCATCCGATTATATAATAGTACAGAAAAACCGAACTGATCAGGAAAAGCGAAATTTGAAACATTCAAAAAAAATTTTTTTAACATTTATTTTGGCGATATTGATTATTTCTCCGTGTTTTTCGCAAACCAAACATAAAACTGCCGGACCGGTGCAAGGAAAAATATCGTCGCCATTTGGTTTCAGGATGGATCCTTTTACTAATCAAAGAAGGTTTCATGCCGGAATCGATATTGCCGCGCCGCAAAACACGCCTATTTATGCTTTACAAGAGGGGATAATTATTTTCAGCGGATACAAAGGCGGTTATGGTAATTGCGTAATAATTGACCATCATTATCCTGATATTCAAAAAATACCGAGACTTCAGACCAAATATGCCCACAATTCCAAAAATGTTGTTCAGGTAGGACAACGAGTTAAAAGAGGTGATGTTATTGGGTATATAGGATCAACAGGAAGATCTACAGGTCCGCACCTGCATTTTGAAGTTATTTATAAGGGAAATCGAATAAACCCAATAGAATATATAAAAAAGCTGCCGGAATATCTTGATTACGTGGCTTATATAAGAAAAAAGAAAAACAAAACCCGCTATTTATCAGAAAAATATTAATATAA
>CAYZIV010000004.1:4475-12611 GCA_964478475.1 uncultured Gammaproteobacteria bacterium
TAATATAAAAAAGGCGGATGGGATTAAATCCCATCCGCCTTTTTACTTGTTGATTTTATATTTCCAGATTCATTTGTGAGAACAGAACTGTTTGGTTTTTGCCGCGTTTTTTCGCTGCATAAAGTGCGTGTTCTGCATATCTAATTATTGTATTAGCATTTTCTTCGCTCTCCACGAGGAAAGGATAACTTGCTATTCCGCCGCTAATTGTAATTGGATGTTTTTCCTCTTCTCCTTCAGGAATAAACTCCATTTCTTCAATATCTTTTCTTATTCTTTCAGCGAAAATCCTTGCGTTTTCTTCATTTGTATTAGGTAAAACGAGAATAAACTCTTCATCACCGTATCTTGTGAGAATATCTTCTTTTCTTGCGCGGCGTTTAAGGACTTCAGTTATTTGTTTAAGGAGAACATCGCCCCAATCATAGCCATAAATATCATTAACCACTTTAAAGTAGTCAATATCAAGCAATATGCAGGCAAGCGGATGCTTATAACGCTTTGCTCTGGCAAGTTCTTCTTCTAATCTTTGGTGAAGACAGGATCTGTTATAAAGACCGGTTAATTCATCAGTAGTGGAAACCAGACGAATTTCGTCTTTAAGTTCTTTTATTTTCAACAGGTTTGACACACGAACCATAAGTTCTGAAATATCTATCGGGTTCAAAATGTAGTCATAAGCCTCTGCCCTGACCATAATATTGTCCATAACCTTGTCATTAACTATCAACAAAGGGACTCCTATCTTATTTCTGACAAGAATATCCTCATTAACTTTATCGGGATTATCAAGAATAATAAGATCAGGATTCAAAGATTCCGCATTTTTTATTTCATCCGGCAATTTTATCTGCACAGAATAATTTTCCCCTTTGAGCAATTGAGAGGCAAGCTTCGACTTTTTGTTCTCGTTGTAAATAATAATATTCTTCATAAACTCCACCATAATTTTCTATTTTACAAGTAAACTAATTATATTCTAATAAATTTTTGAAAAAATAATAAGCTTTTTTATAAATTAACCGGATCAGAAGGCAAATCGTGAGAAATAATTATTTTTCTGACAAGAGCCCTTTTTACCACTTGTATTCCAGACATTGTTTTTATTTCGATAACATCATCTCCAAAAAATTTTACACATCCTGAATGTCTTTTGTTTTTAAGAATGCCCGTTTCGACTATATCCCTGGGAGAATTAACATTTACATCCCGAACAATCTTTTTTTCTCCATGATCGGTCTTAATTATTATAACCCCATCATAAATATATTGTATATGCCCTTTAATTTTTTCCCCCGATTCCAAAATAACCATATCACTTCTGGGAATTTCCATATTCACTCCCAAAGAAAGGTTAATTATTGTAATAAAAAATAGTAATTTACCCAGCATAAATCTTCTCTTACAAATTATCTTTTCACATATGTTACTCTTTTTTTTTAAACAGGTAAAGAGAAATATAATTTATTTAACCTGAATCGCGAATTTATTAAAAATTAAATATATCTTAATGAAAAATTTCAAAATTAATTCGTAATTCAGATTATTTAATCATTTTTACCAATTAATTTTTCATAAAAATTTGATAAAAATAAATTAAGAATGAAATTAAAACTAAAAATAAGGAGCTTTTTATGAAACTCATGAAAATAAAAAAACCGGAAAATTACTACCTGGAAGACTATTTACAAGATATGAGAGAAGAAATGGAAAACTTATACAAAAATGTCTTTGATGGTTTTAGCGAAAGAATAACAGAAAAAGGAGAGCTGATAAGCAAGCCTCCCGTTGAACTTTTAGAGAAAAACGGAAATTATGAACTTAAAGCGCAACTCCCTGGAATGAACAAAGAAGATATAGAAGTTGAAGTCCAGGACGATTCAATAAGAATCAAAGCAGAGAAAAAAGAAGAAAAGAAAGAAGAAAACGAAAACCTGTACAGAAGCGAGTTTCGCTATGGAAAATTCGAAAGAAGAATTCCTCTGCCTTCTGAAATTAAAAGCGATGAAGCTCACGCTGAATATAAAGACGGAATTTTAAAAATTTCAGCGCCAAAAGCAAAGCACGAGGAACAACATTTAAAGAAATTAAAAATTGATTAACTTAAGTCGCGAATTAAATGAAAAGCAATAATAGTCTATAAGTAGTCTCAAAAATATAAGTTTAATTCCTTGCAGGCGTCATTACGAGGCGGTAAATGCAAGGAATTAAACCATTTTATTAAACTTCCGAAGCAATCTTTTTTATAATTATTTATTAAGATTGCTTCGAATTAAAAATTGCACAATTCTTATTATTAAGGCCAATATTTATTATAAGCGTCTAAAACCTGCTCTGCCACTTCTTCTACAGGCGTATTTTCTGTATGAATAGTAAAATCAGCAGTTTCATAAAAAGATTTTCTTACATTAATTAAATTTTGCAGAATTTCAACGGGATTATCCTTATTTAATAATGGCCGCGATGAACATTCCCTAATTCTTTGCCATAAAACCTCAGCAGGAGCTTCGAGATAGAATAAAATTCCTGTTTCTTTAAGATTTCTTAAATTTTCAAGCCTTAGAACAGCTCCACCCCCGGTAGAAATAACACACCCGCTTTTTTGAGCAGCATTTTTTATAACTTCTGCCTCTATTTCACGAAAACAAGACTCACCGTCTTCTTGAAATATTTTATTAATTGACTTTCCGGCTTTCTCTACAATTAATTCATCGCTATCAACAAAGTTCATGCTTGTTTTTTGAGCAATAAGCTTACCTGTGGCTGTTTTTCCAGATCCCATCAAGCCTATAAGCACAATATTTTTGTACATTCCGATATACCGATTAATATTTTTTAACTAAATTTTATTTTCACAACACAGACCGAAAAAAATTTTAACAAAACGGCATGTTTATTCTATATTTTAATTGTATATTTATAAAAAAGTCTATTAAAAAATTCACCCTATAAAAACCCTATAAAAACCTTATAAAATACCCTTAAAACCCAATAAAATTTATAAAAATACCGCCTGAAAACGTTCATTTTAATAAGAAAGTCAATAAAATCCGATATGAAAGAACTAAAAAAAGCTTACGATCCGAAAGAAACTGAAGACAAAATATATAATTTTTGGGAAAAAAGTGAATTTTTCAAAGCAAATGCCGACAGCCCAAAACCCGCATTCAGCATAGTTATCCCGCCGCCAAACGTGACAGGAGTGTTACATATGGGGCATGCGCTGGACGGAACACTACAGGATATTTTGGTTAGATATAAGCGCATGAAGGGTTTTGAGACTTTATGGCTCCCTGGCACAGACCACGCGGGAATAGCGACCCAAAACGTTGTAGAAAAAAAACTGAGAACAGAAGGAGTAACCAGGCAAGACCTCGGCAGAGAGAAGTTTTTGGAGATAACGTGGAACTGGGCAAACAAACATAAAGCCAGAATTTTAAACCAGTTTAAGCGGCTTGGAGTGTCTTTTGACCTGAGCAGAGAACGGTTTACACTTGATGAAAATTGCTCAAAAGCTGTGAGAGAGGTGTTTGTAACCCTATATAACGAAGGTCTGATTTACAAAGGAACATATATTGTTAACTGGTGCCCTCGTTGCAAATCAGCGATAAGTGACATTGAAACTGAATATATAAGCGAGCAGGGACACTTATGGGAGATATCTTACCCGTTTAAAGACGAATACGGAGCAGTTGTAATCGCGACAACAAGGCCAGAGACGATGTATGGCGATGTTGCTATTGCTGTAAACCCCAAAGATAGCAGGTTTAGCCACATAATCGGCAAAACAGTAGTTATTCCTGTCAGTGGCCGAGAAATTCCGGTTATAGCAGATGAAAACGTTGAAATTGGTTTTGGAACAGGGGCATTAAAAATCACCCCGGCCCATGACCCGAACGACTATGAAATAGGCAAAAAGCACGGCTTTTCACCTATCTGGATCATGGACGAAGACGGAAAAATGTCCGATAACGAATATGTTCCATACGAAGTCAAAGGTCTTGACAGATATCAGGCGAGGGAAAAAACCCTTCAAATACTAAATGAACGGGGTCAACTTATACGGACTAAACCCCATGAACACAATGTTGGCCATTGTCAACGCTGCAGCAGCACTATTGAACCGTATCTTTCAGAACAATGGTTTGTAAAAATGGAGCCCCTTGCGGAAAAACCCATAAAAGCCGTCCATAATAAAGAATTAGTATTTATTCCGGACAGATGGAAAAAAGTTTATCTTGACTGGATGAACAATGTCAGGGATTGGTGTATAAGCAGACAACTATGGTGGGGACATCAAATTCCGGCTTATTACTGCCAGGATTGCCAGGAAATGATGGTTTCCGTGGAAAAACCTGAAAAATGCGCTAAATGCGAAAGTAAAAATATCAATCAAGACACAGACGTCCTTGACACGTGGTTTTCATCTGCATTATGGCCGTTTTCAACAATGGGATGGCCCGACACCAAGAATGCAGATTTTGAAAATTTCTACCCCACAAGTGTTCTCGTTACCGGATTTGACATAATCTTTTTCTGGGTAGCCCGAATGGTCACAATGGGCTATAAATTCACTAACAAATCACCGTTTGAATATGTCTATATTCACGGCTTAATTCGTGATGAAAAGGGTCAAAAAATGAGTAAATCCAAAGGAAACACCATTGATCCTGTGGAAATCATAGAAAAATACGGTGCAGATGCTATGAGGTTCACACTTACAAGCCTTGTAACTTATGGAAGCCAAGACATAAAACTATCTGACGAAAGATTCGAATACGGAAGAAATTTCATAAACAAAATATGGAATGCATCAAGATTTGTGCTTATGAACCTGGAAGGCTGCGACGATAATATGGCTGATATGGCTTCATTAACCGTAGCGGATAAATGGATTTTACATAAATATTCGGAAGTTAATAAACAGGTTAATGAAAATCTCGATGCATTTAAATTTAGTGAAGCCGCTCATCTTTTATACGAATTTTTCTGGAATACTTACTGTGATTGGTATTTAGAAATAGCGAAAATTCAACTTAATAAATCCGAACAGAAATTAAATACTCAAAGAATCCTTAAATTGATTCTGGAGAGAACTTTAAGAATGTTACATCCTATTATTCCTCACGTTACAGAGGAAATATGGCAATTAATTCCGAGCTATTTATTAAAAGATAATAAAAATTCAATAATGGTTACTGACTTTCCTTCATATGACCCGTCAATCAAAAATGAAGAAACAGACAGAAGAATCAATAAAGCAATTGAAACGATAAAAGCATTAAGAAACATACGGCAATCTTTTGATATTCCGCCTTCAGCAGAAATTAACATCAAAATTTACTGTGAAAATATGGAAGATAAAGAAGATTTTGATCTTACAAAAGCTTACTTAAAGCCGCTAGGGAAAATTAACAGGTTATCATTAGAATTTAACCTTCCGGAAAAAACCCCTTCTCGTTGCGCAACCGCATTAGTGGGAAAATCACTTATAGTAGTTTCATTAGAAGGATTAATAGATCTGGATAAAGAAATTGAAAGGCAAAACAAGAAACTAGAGGCTCTATCAAAAGAAAACAATAGTCTTAGTGCCAGAATAAACAGCCCCAAATTCCTCGAAAATGCTCCAAAAGAAGTTGTTACCCAAACACAGGAACGCATAAAAGAAATAGAACAACAATCAGAAGCCATTAAAAACTTACTAAAATCTTTAGAAAAATAATCTTTACTAACGAGGATATGAATAAACAAATTTTTAATTATGATGAAGCTGTTTCGCTGTTGAGTTCTCAAAAAAAATTTCATATAAATCTTGGTCTTGAAAGGGTTCAACAATTATTAAATTGTTTTGGAAACCCGCAGGATAACATAAAATGCGCTCATGTCGCAGGAACTAACGGCAAGGGTTCAACATGTGCCATGTTAGCTTCTGTTTTAACAAAAGCCGGCTATAAAACAGGATTGTATACAAGCCCTCACCTGCTTGAATACACAGAAAGAATTCAAATTAACAATCAGGAAATTTCGTCGGAAGATTTTGCGGAAATAATTTTTAAAGTTGTGAATTGCTGCGATAGACAAGAGATTCCAGCAACTGAGTTTGAGATTTTAACAACGGCAGCTTTTATTTATTTTTTTGAACAAAAAGTTAATATTGCAATTATCGAAACAGGCTTGGGAGGTAGGCTGGATGCTACAAACATAATTAAATCCCCGGAATTGTCAATTATAACAAGCATAGATCTTGATCATACAGCAAGATTAGGGGATTCCATAGAAAAAATCGCTTATGAAAAGGCGGGAATAATTAAAACATCAGTTCCTGTTATCACTTTGGAAGACAATAAAGGGTTGAATGTCATAAAAAACAAGGCTTTAAAAACTTTAAGTCCTGTATTTTTGACCAATTACAAAGATTTAAACAACATTGAAACAGGCTTAAAGGGCTTATGGCAAAAGAAAAATCTTTCGCTTGTCTTAAAAGCCGTTGATTTACTGCGAGATAAAGGGTTTGCAATTTCAGAAGTTGACCTGAAAAACGGGCTAAAAAACGCTAAATGGACAGGCAGGTTTCAGTTTATTGAAAACAAAAACATTATAATCGATGCAGCGCATAACCCATCAGGAGCCAAAGCTTTAAAAAGCAGTCTTGATAGTTATTTCCCTAATTTACCAAGAATATTTATATATTCCTCGCTGAATACAAAAGATTTTAAAGGAGTAGTGAAAACGCTATTTGAAAAAAATGACAGGGTAATTATCACAAAACCCCGTTCATCAGCGGCTATAGAACCGGAAGTTATTAAAAATTATATTGATAAGCATAAATTATGCAGCGAAAGTTTTTTAACTCAAACTACGGAAGAAGCTCTGAAATTGTATCAACAACTTCATAAAAATGACGATTTAATGATCTTTACCGGTTCCATTTATACTATCGGCGAATTTTTTGTTCAAAACCCGGACTATGCTGAATTAATTTAAAATCAATACAGCGAAAAAACTTTGTTTTTGCTATATTTCAGAAAACTCTGAGATTTAAAAAATTATCATATTTTAAACATAAAGTTTTAATTTCTCTATCGAACATGTTATAAATAAAAGTATTGATTATGAAAGCGGGAGCTAAAAAATGACCAAAACACATCAGGTAATAAATGAAATTTCACCTCTACAAAAAGCAAGAAGCAAATACGAACCCAAACTGCCGGAATCTTTAAAAAAAGGAATTAAAAACCTTGTAATTAAAGAAGGAGAGTCAACAACAGCGGCAAATAATGCAGAAGAAATTAAAAAACTTTTTCCGAACTTATTCGGTTCAAAAATAATCACTTTCGAGCCAGGCAAGGAAGAAATCGAACAAAAAATTTTAAATGCAGGAGTTATTCTCTCTGGAGGTCAAGCACCTGGTGGACATAACGTTATAGCCGGAATTTTTGATGCTTTAAAAGAAGCTAATCCTCAAAACAAACTTATAGGTTTCCTTGGCGGACCTTCAGGCATTATCAACGGGGAATATATTGAAATATCAGCTGATTACATCGATCAATTTAGAAATACCGGCGGTTTTGACATAATAGGCTCAGGCAGAACAAAACTGGAATCCGAAGAACAATTTCAAAAAACCCTTGAAAATTGTAAAAAATTAAACTTATCAGCAGTAATTATCATTGGCGGAGATGATTCAAACACAAATGCCGCTATGCTAGGAGAATTCTTTAAACAAAAAGGCGAAAGTATCCAGGTAATCGGTGTTCCAAAAACCATAGACGGCGATCTTAAGAACGAACAAATAGAAACTTCGTTTGGTTTTGACACAGCGACAAAGGTTTATTCTGAATTAATCGGAAATATTCAAAGAGACGCAAATTCAGCTAAAAAATATTGGCATTTCATTAAATTGATGGGAAGAAGCGCCTCCCACATTGCTCTTGAATGTGCTCTAAAGACCAGGCCTAACATTGCTTTAGTTTCAGAAGAAATTGCTCAAAAGAACACCTCTCTTGAAGAAATAATTAATTATATGGTCGATATTATTGTAAAAAGAGCAGAAAACAATAAAAATTTCGGAATAGTTCTTATACCGGAAGGATTAATAGAATTTATTCCCGAAATGAAAGCACTTATATCAAATCT
>CAYZIV010000004.1:12621-20036 GCA_964478475.1 uncultured Gammaproteobacteria bacterium
AAGAATATAAAGCTTTACAAAATTGGGATGAAAAAATTTCATACATAAAAAATCTTTTAAACAAAGAAGAAGGCGAATTACTTCTATCTCTCCCAAAATCAATCCAAATTCAACTGCTTTTAGATAGAGATCCCCATGGAAATGTGCAGGTATCCAGAATCGAAACAGAAAAACTTCTTGCTGAAATGATTGAAGAAAAATTATCAGAAATGAAGAAAAAAGGGGAGTATAAAGGCAAATTTTCAAGCCTCAACCATTTCTTTGGATATGAAGGCAGATGCGCAGCTCCTTCCAATTTTGATGCAGATTATTGTTATTCACTCGGATATAATGCCTTTGCTCTTATACAAGCAGGTTTAAGCGGTTATATCTCTTCCGTAAGAAATTTAACGAAACCGGCAGAAGATTGGATAGCAGGCGGAATTCCTTTAACATCAATGATGAATGTAGAAAAGCGACATGGTGAATTAAAGCCTGTAATTAAAAAAGCGTTGGTAGAGCTTGACGATAAACCATTCAAAAAATTCAGCGAAAACAGAGAAACATGGGCTTTAAATGACTGCTATATCTATCCCGGACCAATCCAATACTTTGGTCCTTCAGAAGTTGCGGACATCACAACAGAAACTATACAACTGGAAAGAAATTAACTAAAAGTTGAAACACCTTTAAAACCTGCATTAAAAGTTATTTTAATTTCAGCTCGCTTTCACAGGTTCAATGTAGTGACAGCAAAGATTATTTTTTAATTCCTTATAAATCTGTAAACAAACTTTCCTGTTGGTTATCTTCAATAGAATCATCTGTTAAAACTATTTTATTTACAGCCACAACAAAATCGTTTTCATCAAGCGATTGGACACAGACTCCTGTAGCTGGTCTTCCCTGTCTTGAAATATTATAAGCTTTTTGTCTTGTAGTAATTCCCTGTGACGTAACAACCATAACTTCGTCGTTTTCTGTTACAAGGTTAATAGATGTAACTCTGCTCGAAGATTTTTTAAATTTAGTGCAAATAAGACCGATTCCACCTCTATTTTGCGGTCTAAATTCCGAGATCATAGACCTTTTACCGTATCCGTCATTTGTAACAACCAACAGATCTGCGTTTTTATCTTTAGGAATAATGTCTGATCCTACTATTGAATCATCAGGTCTTAATTTAACGGCAGTTACACCTCTTGCGCTTCTGCCAAGAGGCCGTAAATCTGAAATAGGGAATCTTATAGCCATACCGCGACATGTTCCAATAATTATTTCATCATTTTTATCCGCTACTTTAACCCAGCCAAGCATATCATCTTCGCTGAGCCCGATTGCTATAATTCCGCTTCTTCTTATTGAACTAAAATTATTCAACTCTATTTTCTTAATAAACCCTTTTCTGGTAAGCAATAAAAGGTATTTATTAGCCGAGAACTCTGTTATAGGGACAACAGCTGTAACATGTTCATCCTGTTCAACCGGTAATAGGTTTATGATCGGCAATCCTTTTGCTGATCTTCCACCTTCAGGGAAATCATAAACATTTATGCTGTAAACAAGTCCTTTATTTGTAAAGAAAAGCACCTTATTATGCATTGTGGCAGTGAAAAAGTGTTCAATGTCGTCATTATCCCTTGTTTTCATGCCGCCTTTTCCTCGAGTAGCCCGATTTTGTCTTTCGAACGTATCCAGAGAAATCCTTTTAATATAACCATTTCGGGTGATAAATATTGCCATCGGATCGTCAGGAGTAAGATCTTTAATTGACAATTCATCTTGAAACGGAATTATTTGCGTTCTTCTAGCATCTCCGTATTTTTCTTTGTCTTCTTTAAGTTCATTTTTTATAATATTCAAAACTTTCTGCCTATCAGCAAGTATAGCTTTATATTCAGCGATTTTTTCTTTGAGATGCTGGTATTCGGAATTAATTTTTTCTTGTTCAAGTCCTGTTAACCTTCTCAATTGCATTTCCAGAATTGCATTTGCCTGATCTATATCAAGCCCGAATTTTTGAATTAAATCCTTTCTGGCTTCATCTGTTGATTTAGATGTCTTAATAAGCTCTATAACCGCATCTAAATTACCGAGGGCTATAATTAATCCTTCTAAAATATGTGCTCTTGCCTGAGCTTTTCTTAAATCAAAACGGGTTCTTCTGGAAACAACTTCCACCCTGTGCTCGACAAATTCTTCTACAACCTGGTAAAGATTCAGGAGTCTCGGCTGTTTATTAACAAGAGCAACCATATTGACGCCAAAACTTGTCTGCAGATAAGTGTGTTTATAGAGATTATTTAAAACTACATCCGGTGTCACATCTCTTTTAAGCTCGATGACGATTCTCATGCCGTCTCTGTCTGATTCATCTCTAAGGTCACTTATTCCTTCTATTTTCCTATCTTTAACAAGTTCAGCGATTTTTTCAATCAGAGTGGCTTTATTAACTTGATAAGGAAGCTCTGAAACAACTATTGCAGTCCTGTCATGTTTGCCTTTACCTGTATCAATCTGTTCAAAGTTAGCAACTGCCCGCATTACAATACTTCCGCGACCTGTTTCAAAAGCTTGTTTTATTCCATCAGTGCCAAGAATCATTGATCCTGTTGGAAAATCAGGTCCTTTAATATATTCCATCAACTCTGAGGTAGTAATTTCCGGGTTGTCAATAAATGCAGATACGCCATCAGCTACTTCACAAAGGTTATGGGGGGCAATATTAGTAGCCATGCCCACAGCAATTCCGCTTGATCCGTTAAGCAAAAGCATCGGAAGCCTTACAGGCAATACATCAGGCTCTTCGAGGCTTCCATCAAAATTTTGTGTAAAATCAACTGTATCAGAATCAATATCAGCAAGCATAGAACTGGAAATGGCAGCCATTTTAGCTTCTGTATATCTCATCGCCGCAGCAGAATCACCATCAACACTTCCGAAATTTCCATGTCCGTCAACTGTCATATATCGAGTTGAAAAAGACTGCGCCATTCTCACAAGAGCATCGTAAACAGCTGAATCTCCGTGAGGGTGGTATTTACCGAGAACTTCCCCGACAATACGTGCGCATTTTTTATAAGGCTTATCAGGGTACATTCCCAATTCATTCATTGCAAATAAAATACGCCTGTGAACAGGTTTCATCCCATCCCGGACATCAGGAAGAGCTCTTCCCACTATAACTGACATTGCATAATCAATATATGAACGTTTCATTTCATCCCTAATATTTATAGGGACGATATTCCCATCTCCAAAAAATGTTTGCTGCGCCAAAATCTGGATCCTCTCAGTTTCTTAATTTACTTTGTATTTCAGTAAAATCCTAGCATAAAGACATGTTATGTACAAATAAATAAAGATTAGATTTTCACATTATTTAAATAGTAATTAATCTTCAGATTTAATTATAAATGTACATATACATCTCACGATGGATGATAAGAAACATTGCATGTTGTACCTTTAATATTAACGTGTGGGTAACTATATTTAATAAAAAATTTAATAGGATACGGGTAGGATGGATTTAACAGGTTTAAATATAACCTTAAGTCGCATAGGACAAATTGAAAATAAAATCAATTTTATTGATGAAAAATTCAATCAATTGCTGGGAGATCAAACTTCTGGCCCGAATTCTTTTGACAATGTTCTAAATAAAAAAATAAATGAAATACAATACCTGGAACCCCCACCTGAAAGCAAACATAATGAAAATTTGTCACTATCAGATAAAAGCAATATAAACCGGCTTATTGAAAAATACGCCAATAAAAATGGTCTTGATAAACAACTGGTTAATGCGGTAGTAAAAGCGGAATCAAATTATGACAATAAAGCCATTTCTTCGGTAGGAGCTCAGGGTTTAATGCAATTAATGCCTTCAACAGCAAGAGGGCTTGGAGTTAGTGATCCTTTTGATCCGGAGCAGAATATAGCAGGCGGGACAAAGTATTTAAAATCAATGATAGATAAGTATAATTCAATAGAATTAGGACTGGCAGCGTATAACGCAGGTCCGACAAATGTAAATAAATACGGAGGAGTTCCTCCATTTAATGAAACACAAAATTATGTGCGAAAAGTAATGGAGTTACAAAAAACAGAATTAAGAACGGGGTAAAAATGGTTCAAGGGATAAATACAGCAGCAGCAGGGATGATCAGTATTCTAAATTTAAATGACATTGTTGCCAACAATATGGCAAATGTCAACACTACCGGTTTTAAACAATTAATACCCGCATTCAAAAATATCGACGAGGCCCCTGTTTATAAAAAAAACATAGACAGCAAAATAGACCCAAGCTTGCAAGTAATGGGCAACTTAAGTGTAGGCAGTGAACTCGACGCTAAATATCTTGATTTTAGCCAGGGTAATCTTAAACACACCGGAAGAAATCTTGATGTTGCTCTAAACAGCCCCGGTTTCTTCATAGTAGAAAATGAATTTGGGGAATTTTACACAAGAAACGGCAATTTTTCCATTAATGACGAAGGTGATCTGGTAACGATGTCAGGTGATAAAGTTATTGGAGAAGGCGGCGCTATAAATATCAATGTTGCAGGCATGGACTTAAAGGAATTAAACATAACCGAAGACGGACGAATAATGCACGGGGAAATGGAACTTGCTCGGCTCAGCGTTGTTGATTTTGAAGATAAAACAACTATGGCAATGATGGGAAACAATCTGTACAGAAATCTTAATGATAATGCCCAACCTGTAGAACCGGAAAAAATTTCAGTTGTCAGCGGCAATCTGGAATCTTCAAACTCCAATGTTATTAAAAGCATGACTGATTCAATCACAGGAGCAAGGACTTATGAAACTCTTTCACAAGTAGTAAGAAATACAGATGCGACTGTTAAAAAATCCGTAAATGAAGTGGGCAGAGTAACGGGGTAATAAATAATAAAATTTAGTTTTAATAAACTCGGAGGTAAATTATGTTAAGGTCTTTAACTACGGCAGCTACAGGGATGTTAGCCCAACAGTTAAGTACAGATGTAATATCAAACAATTTGGCAAACGTAAACACAACAGGATATAAAAAAGTAAGAGCAGAGTTTCAGGACTTAATGTCACAAAACGTGAGAGCGCCGGGCGCTCAAATTTTTCAGGGAACAACTCAACCTGTGGGCATACAGGTTGGATTAGGAACCAAAACCTCAGCAACTGTCAGAGAATTTGGCGAAGGCGCCTTTAAAGCCACCGGAGGGAAACTAGATGTTGCAATAGAGGGATCAGGCTTTCTTCAGGTTCAAATGGATGATGGGACAATTGCTTATACACGGGATGGAAGCCTTAAAATAGATGCTAATGGTCAACTTACGACATCAGACGGGTTCATAATTCAGCCACAAATTACCATACCTAATGATGCTCAGGATATAACCATCACTCCTGATGGAAGTATAGCCGTAAGAACAGCAGGTGATTCCCTACAAAATGAAGTGGGCACAATTTCTTTAGCAAAATTCGCCAACCCGGCAGGTTTAACATCTATCGGCAAAAATCTTTATATGGAAACATCAGCATCAGGGAATCCCACCGAAGGCCAACCGGGACAAGATGGTTTCGGCACAATTCAACAAGGATACATTGAAGGATCAAATGTTCAGGTTGTTGAAGAATTAATCAGCTTAATTCAATCAGAGCGAGCTTTTGAAGCTAATTCAAAACTCATAAAATCTTCAGACGAACTATTGAGAATTCTTAACCGTATGAATTAACAAAATTTATTAATTACAGGATAAAAAGAACGCAAATCAAAATGAAAGAAACGTTTAAAATAGCCTTAATATCGATCTTGCTGCTTTTGATCTCCGGATCAAAAGCAGACAGTGCTGTTTTAACCTCTGAACATGTTGCTGAAAAAGTAAAAAATGATATTATTGCCAGCTTAGAGCAGGATCAAAACGGTGAAAAAGAAGTCGAAGTTAAGATAAAAGCTATGCCGTTTACATCATTGGAAATTCCTGACGGTGAAATTGAAATAAAAACCCGGGTGAGCAATTTAAATTCAATTGTCAGAGTGTGGGTATATGTGGATAAAACCAGGATTAAATCATTTGGAGTAAGGGTTGATGTAAAACTTTACGAGAAAGTATGGGTGTCACAAGACTGGGTAAAAAGAGGAAACGCTTTAAACGGTATTGTAATGGAAAAAAAGGATATTTCTTCAATAAAGGGCGGTTTGCCAAGAAAAAATATCAATCCTCAAAATTATAGAGCAAGAAGAAATATCAAACCTGGCAAAATTATTGAAATTAATGATATCGAAGAAATACCGACAATAGTTAAAAACAGTCCGGTTTCTGTAATATTTAAAACTTCCTCGGTATCTGTAACTATTCCGGCTGTGGCAATGACAAGCGGAAAAACGGGAGATTTTATAAAAGTAAAGAGCAAAAAATATCGTCAAACATATGTAGGGGAGATAATCGGAGATAATATTGTTCTGGTTAACATTTAGGAGTAAGAATTATGAGAAAAAATTTAATTAAATCTTTTATATATCTAAGTTTATTATTATTAATAAGCCCAAATGCTTATGCAGAATCACTTTTTAGCGGAGGTGTTTCTCAATCTGTTTATCCGATGAATCCAAAATCACTTTTTGGAACAGTGGCCGCAAAGACTATAGGTGATGTAATTACAGTTATTGTTAATGAAAATGCAACTGTAGAAGATGATCTCAAATTAAATTTAAATAATTCTTCAAATTTAACTGATAAATTCAGTAACACTATTCACGACATTGTTAATGAAAAATATAACCTTCCTGATGTTGATGATTTTGGAGGTGAATCACAGACAAACAACACCGCAAGCTCACAGAGAACCATGAAACTTAATGACACGATAACAGCTCAGGTTGTTCAAGTGCTGCCTAATGGAAATCTTGTAATACAAGGGAAAAAGATGGCAATAAATGCAGGAGAAACCACTCAGGTTATTCTAAGCGGAATAGTTGATCCTCGTTTTGTCACAAACGCAGGAACTATTCATTCTAATAATATTGCAAATTTACAGCTTGCCGTAACAGGAAGCGGAACGATATCAAGACGGGATTCAGAAAGTCTTATCAACAGAATTTTTGGTTATTTATTTTAGTGATATAAAAAACGGGTGTGAGGTTATGAAAAAAAGAATTTTAATTTTAACGCTGATAATGATATTCAGCATAGGTCTTCTTCCCGCACAAGCAAATAAAGTGAGGATAAAAGACGTTACTCATATTGACGGGGTGAGGGAAAATCAGCTTGTAGGCTATGGAATCATTGTAGGTCTTCCCGGCACAGGGGACAACAGCAGATCAACTCAAATTACCAATGTTTCAATGTTGAAAAATCTTGGGACTATAGTTGATTCTCCAAACGATATTAAACAGGGAAATACAGCGGCAGTAATTGTAACAGCAACAC
>CAYZIV010000005.1:0-19516 GCA_964478475.1 uncultured Gammaproteobacteria bacterium
ATTACTGCATAAAAAATAATATAAATATATACATAGTAAGCGCCGGAGCGGATTATTACATAAAATTCATTATAGACAGGCTCGGAATAACGGACCATGTGGAATTAATTTCAAATCCAAGCTTCTATACGCCTGAGCAGGGACTTAAAATGACCAAATGGAATAAAAATAAGGAGTTTTATTCTGAAAACTTCGGCATTAATAAAGAAAATGTTGTTAAATCTCTAAAAAAACAAGGAAAAAAAATAATTTTTGCCGGTGACGGAAGCCCTGATTACGATGCAGCAAAACACGCTGATGTCGTTTTTGCTAGAGAATCACTTTTGGAACTCTGCGAAAATAACGGCGTTGAATACTATGAATTGAAATCTTACTGTAATATACTTGATTATCTGAAAAATAATAATCTTTGTGGAGACTAATTAACTCGAGTTGCGAATTAGATGAAAAGCAATGATAGGCTACGAAATTCCATTAAAAATTAATTCACGACTTAGGTTAATTACCGGAGAAAATATGTTAAATGTATGTCAAAAACAAATTTTAATACCCTCTATCTTAAAAATTGCTGAAGGTGAACTGAATAACTTAGGAAAATATCTGGCAGATAAAACTTTTAGCAATGTTGCAGTTTTCTTCAGTGAAGGCATAGAAGAGCTGTTCGGGGAACAAATTCACAAAAGCCTTGAACACTTCGGCGTAAAAGTTGTTCACAAAAATATAATTTCAGATATACATCTGGAAAATATAATCAACACCGCATTTGAAATTCCTAAATCAGTAGATGCATTGATTGGAGTAGGCGGAGGAAAAGCTCTTGACTATAGTAAGTATTGCGCGCATGTCCTGGACCTCCCGTTCGTAAGTGTTCCGACTTCCATTTCTAATGACGGTTTTTGCAGTCCGAATTCATCGTTAATGGTTCAGGGAAAGAGAAAATCCGTTAATGCAAAAATACCTTACGGAGTTATAATTGACATTGAAGCAATAAAAACAAGCCCGGATTCTTGTGTTTATTCAGGAATTGGAGATTTGATTTCAAAAATCACTGCTGGTAACGATTGGATAAATGCCGCAGCTATCGCCAATGAGAATTTTAATGACTTTGCATATATAATTTCTAATAATTCCGTTTCTGACATTCTCCAGTATAAAGAAACTGACCGCAGAAATCCGGACTTTTTATTTCATCTTTCAAATTCGCTGCTTATGAGCGGAATCTCAATGGAAATAGCGGGCTCTAGCAGGCCTGCCAGCGGAAGTGAACATTTGATCTCTCATGCCCTCGATCAAATTTCGCAAAAACCTGCAATGCACGGGATTCAAGTTGGAATTTCAACTTATATATGTAGCTATGCCCAGGATTATAAGTTTGAAATTGTTAAAAGCTTTCTTAATGCTACAGGTTTTTTTGATTTTGCCGCAAAAGAACCATTGAATAAAGAAGAATTTTTAAGAGCAATTAAAATGGCTCCATCGATTAAAGAAAATTTTTACACTGTTCTTTCAGATAATAAAAACCTCGAAAAAGCCATAATTTTTATAGAAAATGATCCCATTTGCGGCTTAATAATAAAATAAACCAATAAAAACCCTATAAAAAACCTATAAAATCCGATAAAAATGCAATGCTTTTTTGTTTTATATAGTATACACTTCTGGTATTAATTCAAGAGGTGTAAGTGTTATGAGAAAAAAACCAGGTGTAAAGCAGCAAATGTATAGGAAAAACGTAAAAAAACTGGCCAGCAGGCATGTAACAAATGAAAATTTAAGAAGCCTAGGTGGGGCAACGGGCGCACGGGTTCACTTGAAAAAAATAAGCAAAAGTCGTAAAAATAGGGATTATTACACATAGAATTCAAAATCCTGTTTTTTATGTAATATTGTATATTCGGTTGTAGTGTAGGTTACAGCTGTCTTTAAAATTCTTTACAGTTAGAAATTGAAATAAACACTTTACTAGCAAATTATTTATATGTATCTTAGCTATAGTAAAGGAATTTTTCAATATTATTAACATTGAAAATATTCTGTAAATAAAGCAATATCAATGATTTAGCTTTAATTCAGAATATTCAAATAATAAAAAAATTGGAGATGTTAGACTTGGGCAAATGTAAAAAAAGAACTCTTGCACAGATAAGAAGAAACAATTTTGACCTGCAATTCACAAGAGATCAGGCTTTAAGAGTTGTTATAAAAGAGATTAATAAAAATCCGACTAGTTTATATGCAAAAAATTTGATTTCACTATTTGGATTAAGCGCGGAAGAGCTTTCAGAGTCAGGTTTGACTTATGAGGTTTTAAGATCTCTTGATACTGTTTTAGCATAAATTTTAAATTTGATTATTTAATAATGCAGTAAAAGCGGGCTGGATAATTTTATCCAGCCCGCTTTTACTGCATTAATATTGATAAAAAATCAATATTAATTATATTTTGAAAGAATTTTTTCATTGAAAATATCTTCAATTTTGTCTGAAGTTGCATCAGTTACTGTTTTTCCATCAATGATCAACGATGCTCCTGTAGGACATTGATCAGAGCTGAAGTTAGCCTTTATATTTATTTTTCCTTCAAGTCCTTGATCTTTAGTTAGTTTAACGATTTTTTCAAGCATTTCTTTTGAGGCGCAAGAAGAGTCTGTTCCGACGCAGACTTGTATTTCGGTAACTTTATTTTCGTTATCTAATGCCTTAGATATGGTTTCGCTAAGGACCATTTTTCTGTTTTTATAATGGGTATGTAAATATTCATGAGCAATGCTGCTGTTGGGGGTTTCCAGCCATTTGCTATAAAGTTTCGCTACTTCAGGATTATCGTGAGATTTATGCATAGAGCAATGTACATCTGATTGATAAATACCTTTCATTCTTTTGTCTTTAATTTTTGTGTCTTTATAGCATTGAGGTTGTCCCGCGCCACCGATGCATCCGCCTGGACATGCCATTACTTCTACCATGTGATAATCAGCTTCTCCTTTTTTGACTCTTTCAATCAATTTTGCAGCTTCACTAAGAGTGTTTACTACTGCAAGTTTGACGTCTTGTCCGCCGATAGTTAGTGTGAATTCTTTTAAAGTATCAAGACCTCTGGCTTCATTAATAGAAACTTTTTCGAGTCTTTGACCTGTGATAATTTCAAAAGCAGTTCTTAATGCTGCTTCTGCAACACCGCCTGAAGCTCCAAATATAACGCCAGCACCGGTAAATATTCCAAAAGGTGAATCAAGATGCTCTGGTTGGATATGCGCAAAATCGATTCCCGCTTCTTTGATCATTCTTATCAATTCTTGTGTTGTTAACACGTAATCAACATCTTTTATGTTATCGTGAATGAATTCTTCCCTTGTTGCTTCAGTTTTCTTTGCAGTACAGGGCATAATTGAAACTACGCAAAGATTTTCTTTTGGAATTTTAAGTTCCTCAGGGAGAACTTTTTTCATTACAGATCCGAACATTTGTTGAGGAGATTTGCAAGTTGATAAATTTCCAAGCATTTCAGGATAACGTTGTTCAACAAATCTTACCCAGGCAGGGCAACAACTTGTAAATAGCGGAAGTTTTTCGCCTTTTTTAAATCTATTTATAAATTCTGTTCCTTCTTCCATAATTGTTAAATCAGCAGTAAAACAGGTATCAAATACTGCATCAAACCCTATTTTCTTAAGAGCACCTGTTATTAAACCAAGAGTATTCTCTCCTGGTTGAATGCCAAATGCCTCTCCTACTGCGACTCTCACTGCTGGTGCGATTTGAGCAACAACTTTTTTATCCTGGTTAAGTATTTGATCCCAAACTCTGTCAATGTCTGATTTTATTCTAAGGGCTCCTGTAGGGCATACAGAAGTGCATTGTCCGCAATAAGTGCAGTCAACTTCTTTCAAATCTTTGTTATATGCTGGCGCAACCGTTGAATCTGAACCTCTGGAAGTAAAGCTTAAACATCCTACACCCTGAATTTCGTTACACATTCTTACACATGCTCCGCAAAGTATGCATTTGTTAGGATCTCTGACTATTGAAGGGTTAGAATTGTCAACAGGAAGAACTGTTTCTCTTGATTTAAATCTTACGTCTCTAACTCCAAGGGTTTTTGCCATATCTTGAAGGTCGCAGTTTTCACTTTTTGCGCATACTGTACAATCTCTGTCATGGCTCGCTAATAGGAGCTCAATAGTCATTTTTCTGATTTTTCTGGTTTTTTCAGTATTTACTCTGACTTTCATGCCTTCTTCAGGTTTCATTGTGCAGCTTGTTTGAATTCCTTTGCCTTCAATCTCAACTACACACATACGGCAAGCTCCATAAGTGCTTAAATCTGGTCTATAACAAAATGTAGGCACTTCTATTCCAGTCTTTCTTATTACTTCCAAGAGATTTTTTTCATCTGTAAAAGTAACTTCATTGCCATCAACTGTTAATTTTTTTTCTATTATATTATCAGTACTCATTATATTAATTTACCTCCTTAATGGCATCAAACGGGCAGGAGTTTAAACAAGCTCCGCATTTTATGCACTTTTCCTGATTGATTGTGAATGGTTCCTTTATTTTTCCTTCGATAGCTCCTACAGGACAAACCTTCGTGCATTTTGAGCATCCTTTACATTCTTCTTTGTTGATTTCAATTCTTTTTAATGCTTCGCAAACTCCAGCAGGACATTTTTTATCAACAATATGAGAAATATATTCATCTCTGAAGTATTTTAAAGTGGATAAAACAGGATTTGGAGCTGTTTTTCCAAGTCCACATAATGAACCAAGCTGAACAACTTCTGCTAATTCTTCAAGAAGATCAATATCTTCAAGAGTTGCTTGTCCACTAACTATTTTTTCCAGCAAATGAAGCATCTGCTTTGTTCCTTCCCTGCACGGAATGCATTTTCCGCAAGATTCATTCTGTGTGAATTGCAGGAAGAACCTTGCAACTTCAACTATGCAGGTGTCTTCGTTCATAACAACAAGTCCGCCTGAGCCTACCATTGCTCCTACGCTTCTTAATGACTCATAATCCAACGGCATATCAAGATGTTCCTCTGTGAGACAACCTCCAGAAGGTCCGCCTATTTGGACAGCTTTGAATTTCTTGTTATTTCTGATTCCGCCACCAATTTTATAAATAATATCTCTTAATGTTGAGCCCATTGGAACTTCTATAAGTCCTGTATTGTTCACCTCTCCTGTTATAGAGAAGGTTTTTGTTCCTGATGTAGTTTCTGTGCCATCTTTTTTATACCAGTCAGCGCCATTAAGCATTATATTGGAAACGTTTGCGAACGTTTCAACGTTATTAATCAACGTTGGTTTTCCGAATAATCCTTGTTGGGCAGGAAATGGAGGTTTGGATTTTGGCATTCCTCTATCGCCTTCTATAGAAGCTATTAATGCTGTTTCTTCTCCGCAGACAAACGCTCCTGCGCCTTCTTTGATTTTTATTTTTAAAGAAAAGTCGCTTCCCAAAATGTTTTTCCCGAGATAACCTCTCTCTTCAGCCTGTTGAAGAGCTATTTTAAGTCTTCTTACAGCAAGAGGATATTCTGCTCTTACATAAATAACTCCTTCATCTGCTCCTACAGCATATGCTGCAATTATCATTCCTTCAAGAAGCCTGTGGGGATCGCCTTCCATGATTCCACAGTCCATAAATGCACCCGGATCTCCTTCGTCAGCGTTACATATTACATATTTTTTTGCACCTTCGCTGGCTCTGACAAATTTCCATTTTAATCCTGTCGGGAAGCCTCCGCCTCCTCTTCCTCTCAGTCCGCTTTTTATAATTTCTTCGCAGACTTCTTCAGGTTTATAGTTCTTTAAAACCTTATCAAGAGATGTGTAACCTCCTGTATAAATATATTCATCAATACTTTCCGGGCTTATTTTCCCACAGCTTGCAAATACTTTTTTTGTTTGTGATTTATAAAAATCCATATCTGTTGTATTTTGTACTCTTTCTTTAGTTTTTGGGTCTACATAAAGGAGTCTTTCAATAATTTCTCCTTTTTTTAACGTTTTTTCAACAATTTCTGCTACGTCTTCAGGTTTTACACCTACATAATTTAATTTGAGATCAGGTATATGAACAAAAACTCCTTGTTCACAAAAACCATGACAGCCTGTTTTTACTGATGTGACTTTTTTCTCTTCTTTATATTTAACGTCAGCTCCTAGTTTTACAAGTTCTTCGTAAATATCAAAAGCTCCGTTTGCTACACATCCTGTACCTGTGCATACCAGAACTCTCATTCCGGTGCTTTCAAATTGCTCTTTGGCTTTTTGAAGATCTTTGGCTATATCCGCTTTTACCATTTCCGTCATTAATATATTCTCCTTCTGTGACTATTTTTGGTCTGAATCTCTTTTCATAAGCTCTTCAATTATTATGGTTACAGCTTCAGGTGTCATTTTTGAATAAACTTTGTCATTTATCACAACAACCGGAGCAAGAGCACACGCTCCAAGGCATCTTACAGTCTCTACTGTGAACAGCATGTCGTCTGTTGTGAACTTGTCACCTTTAAGTCCAACTTTTTTCTTTATAGCGTTGTATACAGGCATGCTTCCTCTTACATGGCATGCTGTGCCGTCACAAATCTTGATTTCGTATTTCCCTTTCGGGTCAAGACTGAACTGACTGTAAAATGTAGCCACTCCATATACGCTTGCTGGTGAAATAGACATTAACATTGCTATGTATGTCATAATTTCTTCCGGAAGATAACGGTATTCTTCCTGTACTTCTTGAAGAACAGCTATTAAATTTGCTTTTTCAAAGTTGTATTTTTCAACAATTTTTTTGATTTGTTGAAATTTTTCTTGTTTTTCGATTACTTGATTGACATTGTTTTTGTCTTTTTCTGATTCTGCAAGCATATATAAGCCTCCTTGATTATATTGTGAATTATTTCTCGATTAAAATCAAAAAAATATTTTTATTTTGATTTGATTTTTAGGATTTATAAATGAATTTTTTAACTTTTCTCTCTTTTTGCACTTCAATTTATGTGAAAAATTGTTTTCTTGTCCGGTTTTTACTTGTTTATTTCTAATAAATTACCACGCATAAATTGTTATTTCAACTTTTAATTAAACATATTTTGTAGTCTTTATTATATGACAATCATTCAAAAATTAGATAAAATAATGATAGAGCATTATTTGCGGAGAATAATTTTGAAAAAAATCATACAAACAGAACAAAGAAATCAGAATTCAATAAATATTGATCTTATTTCAACAAAAGAAATAATTGAGATTATGAATAAAGAAGATCAAAGTGTTGCTTATGCGGTAAAAAAAGAATCAAATAATATACAGAAAGCCGTTGATGTAATATCAAAATCATTTTTGAAAAAAGGACATTTGTTGTATTTTGGTGCAGGTACAAGCGGAAGATTAGGTATTCTTGATGCATCCGAATGTCCGCCAACTTTTAGTGTTGATCCTGAAATGGTAAGAGGGTACATTGCAGGTGGCGATAGTGCTATAAAGTCTTCTGTAGAAGGCGCAGAAGATAGTTATGAAAATGGAGAACAGGATTTATTAAATTCAGGAGCAAAATCTGATGATGTTGTTGTTGGGATATCTGCAAGCGGCAATGCTCCATATGTTTTAGGAGTTTTAAAAAAAGCGCGTGAGCTTAAAATAAAAACTATTGGAATTGTTTGCAATAAAGATGCTAAATTAAAAAGTTTTTGTGACATTTTTATATCGCCTATAGTAGGACCAGAAGTTTTGACTGGATCAACTCGTTTAAAAGCTGGTACAGCACAAAAAATGGTTCTTAATATGCTTACTACTGCTTCTATGATTAAAATTGGAAAAACTTATGAAAATTATATGATTGATGTAAATCCTTCTAATTCTAAATTGAAGGACAGGGCAATAAGAATTGTTTCTGAAATAGCTGAAATTACATACAATGAAGCAGAAAGTTTTCTTGTAGATGCTAATTATCGGGTTAAACCAGCTGTTATCATGGCTTTAACCGAGCTTAATCTTGATCAGGCAGATGAACTTTTAGATAAAAATAAAGGAAAACTAAGGTCTTGTTTAAAATCTATTTAAATCTTTAAATACGCAGTAAACTGATTCCTCTAAGATATTCGGCACTTTGTTCAGGAATTGCGATATTAATATACATTCCGGTTCCAAGCTCAAAGCCTGCCATAATTGTTAATTTAGGTATTAGTTCCATATGCCAGTGGAAAAATTTGCCTGTATTTTTTTGAGTTGGAGATGTGTGAATAAAATAATTGTATGGAGGGTTATCTAATCCTGCATAAATTTTATATAAAACTGCTTTCCATACTTCAGTTAAGCTTTTAATTTGTTTATCAGTAAGTTTTTGGTAAGAATCACTGTGAAACTTAGGAATTACCCAGGTTTCAAAAGGAGATTTTGATGCATAAGGCGTAAAAGAGAGAAATTGATCATTTTCATAAATAATTCTTGTTTTATCTTGAAGTTCATTTTCTATCATATCGCAGTATATACATCTGTTAGTTTGTTTATAATATTTTTTTGCCCCGTTAATTTCATTTTCGATAACAGGAGGAATAACTGGTGTCGCTATTATCTGGCTGTGTGGGTGTGATAAACTGGCACCAGCGGGACCGCCATTGTTTTTGAACATTGCTACATATTGAATTGTGGGTTCTTTTGCCAGAGCAATATATCTTTCTTTGTATGCTTTTAAAATTAGTTCAATTTGTTCAAGCGGAAATAATGCTGTATTAAGTGTGTGATGGGGAGATTCAATTACAACTTCAGCCATTCCTCTTGCATAACAGGATACTTCAAACGGGTTTCCGTTATTAATACAGAATTCACCATCTAAATTAAGTGCAGAAAATTTATTAGCAACCACTCTTAGAGTCCAGCCGGGAATGTTAGAAGCTTTTTTATTTTCTCTGTAAACCAGAACCTCAGGAGGCGTGGTGTGTTCATTTTCATAACAAAAAAAACATTTTGGATCGTGGGCATTTCCATCTGCAAAAATGTCATCTTCTGATTTTAATATGTGAGGACGTCTGGCTCTTTCAGTTGCTATTATTGTCCATTCACCAGTTATAGGATTCTTTCTCATTTCAGGCATATTATATTTTAACAATAAATGCCGAGTTCAGGCAACCCTAGGCTCTTAAAAACACATATGATATTAATTTAACAGGAATTTATTTTGTCCTTTTGATTTTTATTTCAAAATAAAAAGTTAATTTTCTTAATATATGATCTTTTTTTAGCAATTTATTTTCTTCACTCAGTTAATTTATTTAACTGGTAAATTGTAAGTGATTTAAATTAGAGGAAAATGAATGGAAAAGATTTCAAGGGGAATACCGGTAAGAGAAAATCTTTTTAAAAATCCTAATAAAAATATATCATTCAAAGGTTTGTCCGTAGAAACAAGAAATGACGGGACAAAACATCATACATTTTACACTCCGGGTTCAGATAAAATGAAATTGGAAGTTATTCCTCTTGCAATGGATAAAAATGGAGATTACAGTCAAAAAGGCGAAAAACAAGTTTTAAACCCGGAAAAATCTGATGGTTTTATGAAAATATGGGAACCGTCGGATGATAAATCGATTTTAAACATAACCAGACCTGATATAAAACTTGCTTACAGATTTGTAGACGGAAAAACACCTGTTCTTGATGAAGTAAGACGTGTTCAGGTTGGAAACGACGAATATAATCTTGCAAGTGACCCTCAAAGACCCGCGCTTAAAAAGGCCCGTTCAATTTACCATCTTATGCCTGACATGCTTAAAGAAGGCGGAAATGACAGACGTAATCATTTTAATATGTTCGGCGGAAATATTAATGATATAAGAAACAGGCTTGATTACATTGAGAGCCTTGGAACAACAAGAATTCTTAGCACTCCTGTTTTCAATAACGGACCAAAAAACAGCAACGGTTACTGGACGAAAAATCCTTATCAGGTAGATCCTATAAGAGGCAGTTCCACTGATTATAAAAATCTTCAAGTAGATCTTTACAAAAAAGGTATGGGTTTCATTGCAGATGGCGCTTTTATAAACGAAAGTTGGGAAGGCGTCCATATGAAAGACATTATGAAATACGGGAAAGATTCGCCTTTTGTGAACTGGTTTGTCATTGATGATGTTAATAAACCGCTAACTCCACCGCTTTTGCCTCATAAAGATAATGCAGAAGCATTAAATAATCTTGGAATTAAATTAATAAACAGTGAATATCAACTTAAATATCCAAAAAATGGAGCAGAACCTAAAGTTGTTAAAAATGGCAATTATGACAGCAGTTTGCCTACAAAAATTCAACTTTTTGACAGAAGATCACTTTCTCTGGAAAAACAAAATACTGATAAGGTTGTAAAAACCTATGACAAAACCCTCGAAGATCCAAACAGAATAAAAAACTTCTCGGATTCTGTCCAGTTGGCTTCTTTTGAAGTTGATTATAACCACGTTCAAAAAGCATTAAAAAAATCAGAAGGACAGACTGTTAACCCTAGAGAACTTATTGTTAATACAGACTGGGGAAGAAATTTTGAGCTTGGATATCCAGGACAAGGAAGCAATATAAGTCTTTGGGACGGACAAAACGATATCGCAAAATTCAGATTCTTTACTACAGAGTCTGAAGAGCAGAAAATAAAAAATCCTGATGAGTTAAAAGAAATCAAAAAAGCAGCGGCTCAGGTTCAAGATAACATTGTTCAAGTTGGACAATTCTGGACAGGACAGGTAGAAAAAACTTTATCTGAATATACTGCCAAAGAGCTCAGCAAAGAGTTGGAAAATTTGAATTATAATTCCGAAATGGGAATTGAACAAAAAGCCGGATTGATAAACCAAGCTGTATCAACGCTCTCAAATCCCAAAAATCCGCTTATTCCAAAAGAGAGTTCAAAGCTCATTAATGCGGAACAGATAAAAAATCTTTTAAAGAGCGAATATAATCCGGAAACAAAAGCTTATGACGGTAGTTATAATATGGATATAGCTCCACTGCCTGCAAATATAACAGAAGGTATTATGTCATTGCCTCTAGAGTCAATTGATTTTCCTGATGAAATCTGTTCTATTCTTGCAGGACCACATGTTAAAAAGCTTGCAACAAATCCGGATCTTATAGGCGTTTCAAGATATGAGCTCCAGGATAGACCTGAATACAAAAAAGAATACAGTTCAACTTACAGAAAAATGGATAAAGTTTATTCTGAAAAATTAACACCGTTTGTAATGGATGTTATTAATTCCAGCGGAATTCTACAATCTCAAATGCCTGTTGATGAAAATGGAAATTTTGAAACTCAAGAAGGTAAAGAAATTTTTAGAGTTGTAGCTGATGATATAACTAAGTTTTTGGTGGTTAAAGCTTTTGCAGATACACTACCAACAGAAGAAAGTCTAGAATCAGGAAAAAGCCTTGAATATAACAGTGAAGAGTTAGCTCATAATTCTTTTGCAAACTGGGAAGGAAGAAGTCAGGCAACTCCTGAATCGGAAGCGAAAAGTCTTGTAAGAGCTATTTCAAAAGGCATTGATAAAATTTCGGATGAAGACGGACTAAAGCTCGTGAATTATCTTGAAAAACGAGTTGAAGGACTTAACGAAGATACATTAAAAGTCTCCAAGCTGATTTTAAACAAAACAGAATCAGGTCTTGAGTGGAGAATTGACGCTGCAAGAGACGTAGCTGATATGCAAAAAGTTATGTCTGGGCAAACACCAAGAACTCAAAATACTTTCGCGGAAAACTGGGATAAAGTTATTGACTTTTGGAGTAAATTTATAGGCGGCGTTAAAGAACAAAACCCTAAATATTATGCTATAGCAGAATCTTCTAATTTACATGTGGTATATCCCGGGGATCCTGTTAATAAATTTGTTAAAAATACAACAGGAAAAGAAGTCCCTGTGGGTAATTATCCAAACCAGGGTTCTGTAACTTCTAAATTTATCGAACAGACAGGCTTTACTACAGAATCAAATTATCCGTATTTATTCTCAACTTTACCGGATTTAGCCAACGGAATGGATAATGTATTCGACTTTATGAATGGCAAATTGCTTAAAGGCTGGGGTGACGATAATAAGTCTGATAGAATGCCCGGTTTCTTGAGAAGTGCGCCTGTTGATTCTGTGTTGTATTCACATGTGTTTACAGATAATCACGACATGATGAGATCGCTTCACGCTTTGTCTATCGATAAATCAGAATTTGATTCAGGAATAAAAGCTACACCTGAAAGACTTGCAAGATGGAACGGACATAAAATCGGCGAAAATCTAAATGATATAAATCGTTTTAACACTGATATAAACGCTATATTAGGACCAATGAAAGGCATTTTTGAAGAAGGTTTTGATTGGTTTAATGATAAGTCAGAAAAAGAAAAATGGAATGAAGTAGCCAAAAATTGGAATGGCGGCGAAGGTAATTGGGTTGAAAAAGAAATTAAGCCGCAATATTTAGATAAATACTTAGCAGAAAGAGCTAAAGTTGAAGAAAAAGCTGAAATTAGTCAAAAATATACAGCTTCATTTATAGCAGCTGATAAAATTGCTCAATCGTATGAAAAAGCTGCTAATGAGCTGAATATTTCTGGAAATACAAGCAAAGTTGTAAAACAAGCAATTGATAATATTGCAACAGGAACCTTCATGGGTAAAAAATATGCTGATTTACCCGAACACTTTGGCAGAAGAGATGTAAAACATAACTGGCGTGATATTGTAGCTGAAGCTGAAAATATTGATCCTTCTGTTAAAGCTGAATTAAATGACAATTTGGCTGATAAAGTAGAACAAAACTTTACTGAAGTTGGAAGAGCAAAAATTAAAGCTGTTGAATTATTCAAAACTATTTTGACCGGAAGCCCGACTATGTATATTGGTCAGGATACTAATGAAACAGGTTTGGAATCATATGGTAAAAACGTTTATTTGTATAACAGAAATCGTGTTGATCAAAACAGACTTAATAAGCCGTTTATTAAAGATTTCAACAATGAATTAAAGCAAATAGGATCATTAAGAAAAAGACCTGAACTCTCACCATTAGTTAACGGTCAGTTAATTCCTCTAAATTATATTAATAATAATTTATACGGTGTTTATAGATATAACAAAGAAACTGATGTGATAGCATTAATTAACGCATCAGGACACAATGAAACACAAGACGGAGTTAAAGTAAAAACTCAAGAAATTCCATATATAGACACTTCTCGCAATGGAGAGTTCGGAGTTCCCGGCGGAGTAAAAGACGGAACAGAATACGTAAATGCTCTAAATAAAGAGGATGAATATATAACTGCTAACGGCGGAAAAATTTATTCAAAAAAATATAAACAACCTATAGTAATAGATGGACCTGCCCTTATTCTCCATAGAAAAAAAGCGTTTTAAAACTTTTGCAGAATCATTTCCGGTGTAATTTTATGCATGCATTCCATTGGGAAATCTTTTCTCGGGCAATTTCTTTTAAAACAAGGCTGGCAGGACAGCTTCGTTGAAACAGCTGAATGCTTTTCTCCATATGGGGGCGTCCTGCTTACGCCGGTTGAGCCAAATATCATTATGATTTTTGGCTTTTGGGTTGCATTTGCAATATGTGCCGGTCCTGTATCAGGAGCTATAAAATATTTAGCCCTGTTGCAAAGTTCTATCAGTTCTAAAATAGATGTTTTTCCTGTCAGGTCAAGATAATCAGAAGTTTTTGCATGTGAAGTTATTCTTTTAATAAGCTCTTTATCATTTGCTGTTCCTGTGAAAATAACCTTGTATTCTCCTGATAGTTTGTCAAGAAGCTCTGCCCAGTATTCTTCAATCCAGTGTTTTGATTTCCAGATTGTAGCCGGTGAAAATATCACAATTTCTTTATCTATCCCTGAGAGTAAATTGTCTATTTTTTCAATAGTTTCCTGTTTTGCAGGAGGAAGACTGAACTGAATATCTTCAACATCAGCTCCTAAATGCTTCGCGGGTTCCAAATATCTTTCAATTATTAGTTTTTCAGGATCAAAATTATCATGTGCGGGCAATTTTTCGTTTATAAAGAAATCCGCAAATTCCCTTGTTCCTTTATGGGCTATTCTTCTTTTTGCGCCGCTTAAATAAGTTATCAAACCGCTTTTAAAGAGCTCCTGGACATCAATTGCTATATCAAATTTTTCTTCTCTTATATCAGATATTATTGACAAGAATTCCCTTAGGTTTTTTATGGAAAAACCCCGTTTTTTCCATTTGTTTTTTGGAAAAATAAAAACCTTATCTATCAAAGGATTATTAACGATAATATCAGAAGCCCTGTCCTCTACAGCCCATCCTATTTGACAATCAGGAAATCTTTTCTTAAGAGAATGAATAATGGGAAGCGTATGAACAACATCGCCAATTGCACTCAGTCTTACTATTAATATTTTAAGAGATTTTTTCATGAGATTTCCTGTGAATTAATATAATTCTTTTAGTGTAACATTTAAATTTTAAGTTGATTAGTGCTTAAAGCTTTATATTAGTAGCTTTATCGGATTATAAATAAAGCAAATTACTTTATGCATCTTCAATTATTTAGAGGAATGAATTCTTGTTTCAATACATTATTATTTTAATAGAAAAAATAAGTGCATATTTTAAATATTTTATTATCGTTAGGCTATATTTTAAATTATATTGTGCTGTATTCAATTATTTACTCCCCCTGTTAAAAATTTTTCATAAAGGTTATTTTTTATATGAAGAAGACTAAAGATCTGGAAAATTCAATAAATTACCTGACTTCTATTTTAAATAAATTAAAAACAAAAATTCACGAAAATGATGAATATAATTTAGCTTATAATAAACTTTTAATCGATAGAGCTGAATTGCGTAAAAAATTACATTTAGCAAAAAACAATAAATTATTATATTTAATTCAAAGCAATTTACATTATTTAAAGCCTAAAAACAAAGAAAAACTTATTTGTGATTATTTCACAATAAATAAAATTAGAGGTTGTTAAAGATTTTTGTTAAGAAAAGCTTGTATTTGTTGTTGAGTTTCATTTAAATTAACTGCTTTTATGAAATTTTCTATTTCAATAGAATCTATATCTGATGTGGATGTGATTTTTTGAAGAGTATTTTTTATTAAACGTAATGCGTTGCAGGGTTTAAGTGCTAGTTCACTGCAATATTGTTTAACGCATTTATTAAAGTTATTATCATTAAATAATTTTGTGGCTATTCCCAGGTTTATTGCTTCATTTGCGCCTATAGTTCTTCCTGTTGAAATGATTTCAAAAGCTCTGTTTTTTCCGACAATGTTTAATAATCTGTTAATTCCACCATAGCCGGGAATTAAACCAAGGTTCACTTCATTTAAAACAAATTCTGCTGATTCTGAAACCAATATTATGTCGCATCCTAAAGCTAATTCAAAAAATCCTCCTATTGTTAATCCATCTATTGCAATAATTACAGGTTTTGGGAACAGTTCTATTTGTTTTATAAGTTTTCTTGATTTCTTTAAATTTTCTCTAAATTTATTGGGGTCTGTGTTTAAAAGTTCAAATTTTTCTTGATATTTTTTTAAATTAACTCCTGCTGAAAAAACTTTTTTTCCATTTTTTGTTAGACCACAATCGGCATTTATTAAAACAATTTTAATATCATTATTTTTTTCAAAAGCAGTTAGAGCTTGATTAATTTCATAAAAAGTTTTTTGTTCAATAATATTGAGAGATTCGGGAGAGTTTAGCGTTATTTCCCCTATATAATTATTTTCATTAATTTTTATTTTTGTGAAATTTGTAATCATATTTAAAAGTTATTTAATAACGCTGGTAACTTCACCGATTTTAAGTTCAATTACTTCGTAAATATCAGGGTAGAGTTTTTTTCCTGCTTCCATGAACATTGAAGTATTCGAGCTTGCAAAAAATTTATTTGTTCCCGTTTCTTCTGTTTTTAATAAGTCGAGAGTTAATAGTTTATCTGCAACTTTTTCCGCTAAATGTATTGCAGGATCAATTAAAAGTTCCTTATCTCCGGTAATGTCATTTATTAATTCTTTTAAAAAAGGATAATGTGTGCATCCCAGAATAATTTTTTCTGAACCTTTTTCCAAAAGAGGCATAACATATTTTATGACAAGTTTTTTTGCTTCATTTGTATCAATTTTATTACTTTCTACAATTTCAACCAATCCGGGGCATGCTATTTCAAAGACATTTTTTAGAGGACTGATTTTTTGAACGGATTTTGTATAGGCTTTAGATTTTACGGTTGCTGATGTTGCCATAACGCCTATATTATCTGTATTTACGAAGGAAATATAATCGGCAGTCGGTTCTATTAAACTAAATATCGGAAAATCATAATCATCTTTAATGGCTTCATAAACAACAGCTGAACTGGTATTGCAAGCCATAATTACAGCTTTTACATTTTGAGTTTTAAACCATTCCATTATTCCTCTTACGTATCCAAAGAGTTGCTCTTTTGTCTTTTCTCCATAGGGGATCCTCTCTGTATCTCCAAAATATAGATAATTTTCATTAGGCATTATTCGAATAAGCTCTCTTAAGACGCTTAATCCCCCTACTCCTGAATCAAATATTCCGATGGGGTTTTCTCTCATTAGGAAAATCTCCTTTAAATTATAGTTATCATTTTTTGATATTTGATATATTATGCCTGAAAATAGCTTATTTTCAAATGTTTTGTTAATTATTTTTTAAATTTATAATTCTTTTCTGCTGTCAGGCTCTAATTCTATCATTGTAGATTCTATATAATTAATTATTCCTTCTGCAATTGATTTGGCTGTCGATTCTCTTCTTTCTTCTGTCATTAATTGATATAATTCTGTTTCATTTGACATATAACCAATTTCTGCGAGTACGGCAGGAACATTTGAGTTACGTATAACGTAAAATCTTGAATTTTTTATCCCTCTGTCAGGTATAACCAGTCTGTTGGCCATTTGTTCTTGTAAGTGAATTGCCAGAGGTCGGCTTTTTGGTGTATACCAATGTGTTTCTATGCCTCTTATATTGGGATTTTTAGACGCATTTACATGAATGCTTAAGAAAAGATCAGGGTTTTCTTTATTTGAAATTTCTGTTCGTTCCTTTAGAGATATAGTTTTATCTTCTTCTCTTGTCATAACTACATAAAAACCGGATTTTTTAAGATAATTACGCACTCTTTTTGCAACATCTAATGCAATATCTTTTTCGTAAAGACCATTATATTCTGCTCCGGGATCATATCCGCCATGACCCGGATCTAAAACAATTTTTTTCTTAATTTGTGTAGAAGTATTAATATTAGTATTTTGTATTGTTAATTCAAGTATTCTGCCGTCCAGACTAAGTTTTGATTGTATAATTGCGGATGTGCTTAATGGGATCATCCATTTTGAACCTTCAGGAAAATTTTCTGCCGGTCCAATTGAAATTCCTTTTATTTGACCGGTTTCTTCGATTTTATCAAGCATTTTTATATCAGGTGTTTTTATGTTGTATAAAGTTAAATTTAACCTATCTGGTGAGTATTTTCGTTCAATGCTATGCACCATAGGGATTTTGGACATAAAAACAATGCTTGCTTCTGAAGAATCTTTTTTTGCAACTTTTATATCAACAATTTCTCCGGCTGTTTTTCCATTGGGAAATTCATCAAAAGAAAGCTCTTTTTTAGGAGAAATAATTATTGACTGTAGATCAGGTGAGAAAATATTTATATATTCTTTAGGGTTTTTGCTTTCTATTGCTATCCTGACTGTTTTAGAATTAAATTGAGCTATCTTTACAGAATCTTTGTTTTTAAGAGAAAATTCGTTTATTAAATCTGCTTTATCTAATACTGCATCAGCTATATCAAAAATTATCCGGGATGGCTCTTCAAGAATAAAAGGTTCCACAACTGAAATTATCCCGGTTCCAGATATAAATATCCGATTATTATAATTATTTATATTCTTTACAATAATATTATGAGTTGTTTTTTTCTTTATTTCGTCAAGTTTTCTCTGTTTTTTCTCAATTTCAGATAATTTATTTGTTTCGTTTGTATTCACATTTTCCGGGTTTATTATTGTTTCTGAATTTTTTTCTTTTACTTCTTTATTTTCAGAAATTTTAGTTGTTTTATCTTCTTCTTTTTTTTTGTTTTTAAAGTCATTTCTATCTTTATATACTGAAGTATTTAATATTTTTGAAAATTCTACTTTTTCTAATTCAAAAACAAGATTATTTTTAAAAGTTTTTATTTCTACTGCATCTAAAATTTCAGGAGAATTTGCTGTAAAAACAATTCTTACAACATCAGGATCATTTGAAAATTGAGAGATGCGAGCTTTTTCTGTAAATTTATCGTTATTAATATCTATAGATTTATTGCCTTTTTTAAAAAATGCATTTTCTATATCAATAACCAATCTGCTTGGATCGGTCAGTTTAGTTATGTTGTATTTGATTTTTGTTTTTTTGTCTTTTTTCTCTCCTCCAATATAAAATAGTTTCCCTGCTTTATCAGAGGTTATATTATTGATAACAAAATCTGTATCTGAGGCGGATACACTTCCAGTTGTAATTAAAAATATAAAATGAATTGTTGTTAGCAAGAAAATTATATATTTATTTTTCATTATATTCCTCTTCTTTATTGAAAAGAGTTGCGTTTTTATAAAATATTTTCATCTTTTTTGTTTTTTATATAAACTCCCGGCATTATGGATTTAAAACTGTTAATTTCTTTTTTTAATCTAAAGTTTTCTCTCGTATAATTGTCTATTTTAGCTTTAAGTCTTTCATTTTCGGTTGTACAGCTTATTAACTCGATTATTGCTTCGTCAAGTTTTTCGAGTTTTTTTTCAAAATTTTCAGATACTTCGTTTACAATATGAGTTCGCATACTTAAAAGAGCATTTGTGATTAATTCGGCATCCGTTTCAACTTTTTCTGAAAGTGGTTTTATTTTATTATTCTTTGATGACGATAGCTTTTTTGTTTCATTGACAGGATTAGTATGTTTTGTAATATTAGCCTGTTTTATAAAAGCTGCATTGTTTTTTAGAGGATCCGGTCTATGTGAATCTTTGGTTGTGTATTTGACTTTATTAATATCGATATTTTGATTATTCAAAATATCGGCTGTATTTGTTTTAAATTTCTTTTCTTGTATTTTGTTCAAAACCTTTCCCCTTTTATACTTTAGTGGTGAATATTTATTAATCAAATACTTATAATATGAGTATGCGAATAATAATAACACATTGAAATTTAAAAAAAAATAATGTTAACAATTAATGAATTTAATTTTTAAACAGTTATATTCTGTTTTTCAGGATTATATGTAACGAAATATTACAATATATACTTTTTATGCATTTCGTAAATACTAAATGTTTTTATAAAAGAGTAAGGTGAATGAAGTAAAATTTCGAATAAGGTAAGTATAGTAAGTGAAAGGAGCAACATTATGGGTTTCGCAGATGCAGTAACAGGTAGACTTTTCTTAGC
>CAYZIV010000006.1:0-6541 GCA_964478475.1 uncultured Gammaproteobacteria bacterium
TCCAGATACAGCTTAAATTCCTCCAAAATTTGAAGGTTTGAAATATTAATATTTTTAATCGACTCTGTTTGCATATAAATTATTTTATACTTTTAGTCGGTTTGGGCAAGCTTTTTATGCATTAGAGTCTTTAGATTACGATCCTGAAACAATCTGCACGCCAGAGCTTGTGCCTACTCTGCTTGCGCCGGCTTCTACCATGGCTTTTGCGGTTTGATAATCTTTGACGCCGCCGCTTGCTTTGACTTTTAAGCCCATAGCGTTTACGGTATCATACATTAATTTTACATCTTCAACTGTAGCCGGCATTGAGTTTTTGGTCATGCCTGTTGAAGTTTTTACATAATCAGCGCCTGCTTCGGCTGATAACTTACACGCAAGGACTTTTTCCGCATCTGTTAGCAACCCTGTTTCAATGATAACTTTTAAAATGGCGTTATATTTATGACAGAGCTCTGCCAGCTTTCGAATATCGTTTTTTACAAACTCTGTATCCCGCTCTTTAAGAGCGCCTACGTTTATTACCATATCTATTTCATGTGCCCCGAGTTTTAGACATTGCTCGGTTTCAAGCATTTTAACCTCTGTAAAAGTTGAACCGCAAGGAAAACCTACAACCGTTGCGACTTTGACATTGCTTTCTTTAAGGACTTCAACAGCATCTGCCACCCTGTATGGCTCGATACAAACAGCGAAAAAATTATGCTCCTTTGCTTCTTTGCAAAAATTAATGATTTCTTCTCTTGTCGCGTCCTGTAAAAGTAGTGTCTGATCAATGTATTTTGCTAGATTTTCCATCTGCTGCTCCTTTTGTATTAATAACTCCCACTTATGGTGTTTGATTTTGCCGTTTCATTATAAAAATAGTTATTTGCGATATTGATAGACCAAAAAAAATTGTAATTTTGAATTAATTCAATGGTTTCCATTTTAATCCTGTTTTTCAATCAGCTTATAAATATAAAATTCCGATGGTTTTATTATTTTGTAATGAAGAGCATTATTCGTCAAATGTTCGATTTGGGTTTTTTCTTCAAAATCTTTTAATTGTTCATTGTATGTAAACTCTGACTTTACAGAAAATCCTTCGGGAATTTCGACGCTTACATTGTTTATAGGCTTGTTTTCAACTTGTTCAAAATCTTCAAGTTCTGCTCCGTCTTTTATTTTTGTCCATTCTGTCGGTGGTTTTTCGTTTGCTATTATGAAAAGTTTTTCTTTTTTTCCTCTTAATTCAACCAGCCAGCTTACAAAGCCTGTAACATTGTCTTCTTTATGTAAACGAGCTTTTCCTTTTTCCAAAATCGAATTTTTAGCGGCAAATTTATTTATAGCGTCGAACTTTTCGAAAAAATGTTGATGGTCTTCTCTTGCCATGGATTCTTCTGCTCCGATGGCTTGTTCTATGCCGAGTTTAGTAAATGATTCATCGCCATCTATAAACATAACCGGTCTTTGAGCATCTTTTCCGCCGGGAATAAATTTTAGCTTAAACCATTTGAAAAGCGCGCCTTCTTCTCCCAGTTGTCCCGGGTATTGGTTTATTTCTCTAAATTCTCCGTCCTGGTTGTTATAGACTTTTAATATAGATAGTTTTCTGTTGTCCTTACAGGCTAAGTTGTATTCTTCCAGCTGGGAATTGTCTTTTATAATTCGAGAAACATTCTTTTGATACTGCGATACGATGTCATTTCCCCACAGGACATCAAATTTCATGTCCTGATGATACTCCTTGAGCAAGTCATCCCAGAGCATGTACTCTGCCAGCGTTGCAAAATAAGGAATTTCTTTGTTTAATTCCTCGTTCATACGCCTTAGAACCGAAGCCGGGGCTCTGTACCTTATTGGAACACCGTTTTCTTCTGATACAACATCAGAAATATGATCAAGATGGTCAACTCTGTATGCATCAAAATTATATTGTTTCCGCAAGTTTTTGAGGAAGTTTATGAAAAATTCTATGACTTCTTCGTTGTATTTGCCGCTCTCGAGACATACAAAGTAGTAAGGTGTCTGGCAGTCGAGATTTCCAAAATGAGTCACGTCGTTTCCTTGGTAATCATAGTGTTTAAATGTCGGATGTCTTGCTCCTTCGCTCATCTTGTCGAATACGGGAGTTCCTGCCGAGTTCCATGACCCACCCGGCGCCGGCCATAAACCTTTTTTGATAAGCGTTTCTATAACTTTGCCGTGGTCTGTTATGTCCTCTTCTTCAAGATTGTCGCATTCCGCTCTTTCTAGGGCTTCGCATATAACCTTTTTGGCTTTTTTGTGGAGTTGTTTTTGGTTTTTTTCTGTCATCATTTGGTCTGATAAACGCTTCTTTTCGGTCATAAGTTTTTCCGCAAAACTGTTAAACAACTCTTGTAAATGTTCCGGGACATCCTTATAGTTTCCTGACAGTTCATCTATAAGGATTTTCGCTAAAACCTCAACATCTTCAGGGTTGTTATCCTGTTTTAATTCTTCTTTTATGCGGTTTATTTCTGTTATCAGCTGGCCTGTAAGTTCGGAGATGTCAAACCACCTTGCTACAAAAGGTTTTGAAAGTGTTATTTTTGAAAACCTGCCTGTCTGCGGAAGCACATCGTACATCACCGGATGTCCTGCAAGTTGGCAAAGAGCAACAAAGAGCCTTACCTGGTCTTTAGCATTCAGGTTAAGCGTTGATTTTATTAGTTTATCTTCAAGTCCAGGGCTGACGCCGCTGTGTTGCGGAATGTAAGCACAGCCGAATTCCCGTGGGTGAAAAGGGATTAAATAAACGGTTGTGGATAAAATACCTTCTTCAGGCTTGCCTACCGGCATTGTAACAAGTTGTCTTAGCCAGTCTATAAACTTGCCCGGCTCTTTTGAAGAATTTCCATTGCCCAACCCCGCCAGGTTCGTCAGTTTTATGTTGTGTTGTTCTTTTTTTATCCAGTCTGCGTTTTGAAACCCCGCACGTTTAACGGCGCTCGTTTCTTCAAAAGTAAAATAGTTTTCTGTATATGTATTATTTAATTTTAGCTTTTCTTCCAGCGCTATAATTGTTTCAGCTTCTGAAAGTTCTTTTAAGGCTCTTATATGTGAATATGGGATATAACCATATTTATTAACCATTTCTGCGATTTGATTTTTTCGGTTTTCATCAACTTTTTCAACTTCAAATAAGTTCTTTAATTCATTAATGATCTGATTTAAGTTATCAGAATTGATTTTCATAAAGATTTATCTCCATTTCATTTATAAAAAATTCAGTTTGTTTAATTATAAAACACTAAACCTTAAACAAAAAATATTAGTTTGTTTTATTAATTTATTTTAGAAATTATATCTTTATTTTTATTGAATCGGCGTTAATGCATCTTCTTCGTTTTCTATTTTGTTATTTTCTTTTAGAAGCCCGATTGTAATAAAAATGAGAGCTGTAGCGACAATGCAAATACTTAGAATAATGGCGCTATTGTAAGAGTTGGTTTTATCAATTATCCATCCGCCTATGGACGGACCTGTCAGACCGGCAAATCCATATCCCAAAAAGCAAATCGGATAAAGTTTTGGGAAAATCTCAACCCCGAAATATGCGACAATCGAAGACGCATAAACAGTGAAGCAGGCTCCAAACCCGATTCCGCTAATAATTGCTGTTGCTAAAATTACGGCAGCCGGCAATTTAAAGAGAAAAGGAATTAATGCAACCCCGAGCAAAAGCAAAGAAAGTGTTATTGTCCTGAATGAGCCGAGTTTATCGTGAATCTGCCCCCAGAGTATCCTCCCTGCCGCATTGCCGAATGCAAAAAATGAAATAAGCCAGACGGCATGTTTGTCAATCAGTCCTAAATTTAGCGCTATCGGCTTAAGGTTGCTGATGGTCAATAAACCCGCAAATGTTCCGGCGAACATTCCCAAGCAAAGATAATGGAATTTTCGGGAATGGAGATAAGGTTTTAATTCCGGTTTTATCTCAGACTCGTTCTCGTTTTTACTTTTTTCAGGTTCGCTTAGAAAAAATGCGCTAACAATTGCAACAAAACCAAGAGTTATGCCTATAAAACGAAAAACTTCCATAACATCCCATTGAACAGTATTAATGAGATATTCAGAAAGGGAACTGAGCAAAAGAGCTCCTCCTCCAAATCCGGCTACAGCAACGCCGGTTATTAGGCCTTTGTTGTTCGGAAACCACTTCATTCCCACGGTTAATGGAACTACATATCCAAAACCAATTCCTATACCGAGTATTATACTTAAACTAACCAGTAAAATTAAGAAATTTCCGTTAGAAAAAGAAGCTGATACATACCCGGTCAGAAATAATATTGCTCCTATCATTGCAATTACTCTCGGACCGTATTTTTTTAGCAACTGTCCTGCAATAATCATAGCCACTGAAAAAACAGCAATTATTAAACCGAATATTAATCCGCATTGTCCGTTTGAAAGTCCGTAATTATTCATCAAAGAAGGAACAAAAGCGCTCCAGGCATATATACCTCCAAGTATTATTTGTAAACTAACTCCTGCTATAAGTACAAGCCATTTTTTCATAAATTTTTCCTCTATTTAATTATAAATATTGTTTAAAATGAATTTTGCCTTAATCACTCATTAATCTTGATTCTTAATGAATAATAGTTTTAGTTATAATAAAAGAAATTTTTATTTTGTCAAGCCTTATTATTGTCCTATTGAATAAGGTCTTGAGAAAATAAAACAGCAAAATTAAACCTGTTCAATTAAAAAGAAGGTGTTTAATATTCTTGGCGGATACTACAGTTTAAATTCCCGAAATATAAAATTTTTTGATCTTTAAAACATTGTCTTTTATTCAATTAAAAATTATTATGTATTGAAACATTTTGTTGAGACAATATAATAATAAATACACCTGCTTTATTTGAAGATAACAGAAAATTTAATAAAATTTCTGGAGGAGTGGCAGAGTGGTTGAATGCAGCGGTCTTGAAAACCGCCGTGGGCGCAAGTCCACCGGGGGTTTGAATCCCTCCTCCTCCGCCATAAAAACCCCAATCCTTTTAAGGGTGGGGGTTTTTTAGTTTTATTAATGGTGGGATAGGGATCCCACCCTACAAGGCTTCAAATAAACAAAAAAATTAAAAATATGGAATCTTAACAATACAGCCGGTTTAATAGTGATACCTGCACTGAAGAATTATTATAGCGTCATCCTCAATTTTATAAACTAATCTGTGTTCATAATTTATTCTTCTTGACCAGAACCCGTTAAGATTAAACTTGAGAGCCTCCGGTTTACCTAATCCCTCAAACGGGGTTTTTTGAATATCTTTAATAATCTCATTAATTTTTTTAAGTATTTTTCGGTCTTTATCTTTCCAGTATTCATATTGTTTTTTGGCTTTTTGAGTGAATTTAATCTTCATAATCTTCAAAAAGCTCCACTTCAACGACATCGCCCTTTTCAGCTTCTTCTATTGATTCCATTAATTCTTTTGCATTTTTAGGACTCTTTAAGAGATAAGCTGTTTCTTCCAGTGCCTGGTAATCTTCCAGGGATAAAACCACAACAGAATCTTTATCTTTTCTTGTTACTATAATTCCAAGATGATTTTCGCAAATTTCTTTCATTTTTTTTGCTAAGTTTGCCCTAAAAGAAGTGTATGAGATTGCTTCCATTATTTTTTTCTCCTGTACTGTTTTCTGTACCTGTACATATTATAGTACATACTTGGGCTATTTTCAATATGCTTATGAATTATGCGACATTTTTTAAAATAAAAGTTCTAACTTTGTCACCCTAGTTTCCGGATTTTTTATTAAATTTAAAAAAAATTATTTGATTCAACAAGCTGCTTAGCTATTATTGATTTCCAACTCTTTGACGATTGGGTTGATTAGAGGGTTACAAAATTTAGAAAATTATATATACTTCTGTAATGTATTATCATTATGTTTTTTCAGCTTTTTAAAATATGCTCTTAAACTACGATAAATATTCCATTCTGGTTGATAACAAAAGAACTTTAATAAGAAGTGCGGCTGTTCATTATTTTAGGCTTCCCGGTCAGGAAATGTGGCGTGATAGGCTAAGTAAACTTAAAGCTGCCGGGTATAATGCCGTTGATATTTATTTTAACTGGGGTTATCATTCAAAAAAACCGGGGAAGTATGATTTTACCGGCGTAAAAGATGTTAGAGTACTGCTGGATATAGCTGAAGAATTAGGATTGTTTGTTATTGCCAGGCCCGGGCCGTATATTAATGCGGAAGTTTCTCTTGGCGGCTTGCCTAAATGGCTTTTGAATCAGCCTAATATTCATTTGAGGAACAGGCATGAAGGCGATTTCATCTACTCTGAAATTTTCATGAAATATTTAAAAGAATGGTATTCAAGAATAATTCCTATAATAAACGAGTATCACAATATTATAGCGTTTCAAATAGAGAATGAATATTTTACAAACGAAGCAGAGCCGGATTATATTCAGGAACTTTATGATATAGCCCGCTCTATGGGAATAAAAGTCCCGATTTTTCATAATGACGTCCTGGGAGTGGGGCTTTATTCTGATATAGTTAA
>CAYZIV010000006.1:6641-17491 GCA_964478475.1 uncultured Gammaproteobacteria bacterium
CAGGGAATTACCATGTTTAATCATTATATGGGCTGTGGCGGAACATCCTGGGATCAAATTCCCAGCTCGGAACTTTATACCTCTTACGATTTTGCCGCACCTGTTTCGGAATTCGGCCTTCCTGAAGAAAATTATTTTAAAGCAAAAGAAATTAACTACTTTTTAAAAGGGTTTAACTTGTCTTCAACTGATTTAACCGCTGAAGGCAGTGATGTTGTAACTAATGAAACCGAAAATACACTCGCCAGGATAAGACAGGATAATTTAAACGGCTGCAAATGGCTGTTTATAAGAAATTTAAATAAAGAAAAAATAGATTTTAATCTTGTAGATGGAAATAAAGTTTCTGTTAAACCCTTTGATATGAAAATATTGCCGATAAATTTGCCGTTAAAAGCCTGTAATGTTGATTTTTCCGGAATGTCAATATTTGGCAAAGTAGAAAAAGCAGACAAAGAAATACTTTTAATGCTTATTGAAAACGATAATGAGCTTAAACTATCAGGATTTGACAAAATTGAAGCTTCTTTTTCTGTGGATAAACAAGGAAATCAAGCAGTTATAAAAGCTGAACAACTTGATGACTTCTCGTTTTGTGAGTTAATAAAAGGGAATAAATCAACGAAAATTATATTTTTAACCGAGTCTACATCCGATAAAGCATGGATTTTAGATAATAAAATACTGATTGGAGCCGAGTTTTTAACCGATAATCTTGAAAAAGCAGCATTTAGTGAAAACGTTGATATTAAAGTATTTGATATTGATGAAGAAAAAACATTTGATCTGGCCGTACCTAAAGAAAAAGACGTGCCTGAGCTTTCGCAGTGGCATTGTTTTAACGCATCTCCCGAAATAGATATTGCTTATGATTACTCAAATTGGGATTTTTTAGAAGAAGGCAAGTTTCATTGTGTGGCAAACGAAGTTTACGACGATTATATCTGGTATAAAGGCAATTTTAAAGGCCATATAGATGAAATTGAAATAAGCGCAAAACACTGCTATGTTATTTACCTCAACGGCAAACAGGTTTTTTATCACGATTGTTTAGTCTATGAAGAAGGTTCAGAAATTCCTGAGAAGATCGCTTTTAATGTTGATAAAAAATTTCTCAACGAAAAAGGCATAAACGAATTGACAATATTGGTCCAAAATCTTGGGTTTGACAGAGGTTTTCAAAACGAGTTAAAAATTCCTCGAGGTTTAATGACATTTAGAACTTTGCCGGAAAAAAACATAGAATGGCAAATAAGAGGCGGGCTTACGCCTGTTATAGATGAATGGATTGAAACTAATCCTGAAAATATTGAAGAAACATCTGAAAATTCTTACTTAAAACTGCTATATTCAACTTTTGAAATAAATAATGTCAATGATACATTTAATCCGTTAGCTATTGATGTTTCTGATTTGCCTTTTGAAAAAGCTGATATCTTTTTGAATGGAAATATGATTGGAAGACACTGGAAAAATAAGAGTCCGCAGGATCTTTTTTACCTTCCGGACGGCTTTTTAAAAGATAAAAATATTATTTGTTTTGTTATTTGGGATGTGCGACCGGAAAGTTTTTTTGAAAAAGGGTGGGAATCTTCAGATGAATATGTTAAAATAAAGATAAGAAACATTAAGTCCTTTAGGCTGTTTCAGATGTCAGAAATAATTAATAAATAAAGTTATTTTCGATATTTTGATTAGTTTAAAAACAAGGACGTTTTCATAAATCCGAAGGCAAATAAACACATTAAGAGGTTTTTCCATGAACATTCTGCCAAGTTTCATTCTCAACAGAATTTATCAAAAAGGAAGTTTGAAAAAAACTGCAAAAGGCGTTACATTCAAGTTGAAGAACATTTTAGGACCGGGAATTATCACCGGGATTAATTTTGTAAAAATCAATGATACTATATATAATTCTTCTGTTATAAAAATCATTAAATCAGGCGTAGATACTGTTGCTGAACAAGTGTCTTGTGATAATCCGCTTATTTTCAAATTAAATGAAGATGTCACCTGTATAGTTGAAAACTGTCGTGAAGTGCAGGAAGGCTTGAATAAAATCGCGGTTGAGCTAATAAGCAAAGATGTTGGAAAAGTTAATGTAATGCTCTCTGACACTTTGTAAATTGATTTTATTAGGCTATAATTGTATTTCAGTCAATTCGCGATTCGAGTTGTTTAACCCGAACCTCTAAATAGCTGTAATCCTTGCTATGATTGAATTAAAACTTTTTATAACTAGAGATTCATGTTATTTAGCTTTTTGGAATCGCCAGAAATCAGGATTAAACATAACTAAAAAAGGAATCAATTCCAGCCTGCCTGCCAGCATATTTATGCTGAATATAAATTTTGTAAGAATCGATAGATCATTAAAACTTTCCATTGGACCTATAGGACTAAAAGCAGGACCAATGTTGCCTAAAGTTGCAATAGTTCCTGTAAATCCTTCAATAACATCGTTTTCTATGATTGTTATTAAAATTCCGGAAATAATGAAAATACTAAAATAAAGGAAAATAAAAGCGAGTATTTGTCGTAGAACTTCAGGCGCTATAGATGTTTTATTAAGTTTTACTGGTATTACAGCTTTAGGGTGAAGAGCCTGGGGAATTTCTCTGAGCATGTATTTAAAACCTACTAAAAGCCTCACTATTTTAACCCCGCCTCCTGTAGAGCCTGCGCATGCGCCTATTAACATCATTGCAAATAAAATTACCAGCGCCCTGAGTTCCCAGGTGGCAAAGTCCTGACTTGCAAATCCTGTTGTAGTAAGTATTGAAAGCACTTTAAAAAAGCCATGTCTTAATGAGTCAGTAATAGAGTAACCGTTTATTTGGTTAACCATATACGCTAAAAGCAAGGCAGAAACTATAACTATAGTGAAATAAGTTTTAAATTCAGAATTTTTAAAAAGAAGATTGAATTTACCGGTTGAAATTACTCTGTATTGCAGGGCAAAGTTAGCTCCGGCAATAAACATAAATACTATTACAATAATTTCAAAAATATCACTGCCGTATCCCATAATGCTTTCCGGGTTAGGAGAAAAACCTCCTGCTGAAATAGTTGAAAACGAGTTACACACAGCATCAAACGGGTGCATGCCGGCCCAAATAAGCAATGTTATCTCTATTATCGTAAGTATAATATACAACCCCCAGAGCGTTGTAGCTGTATGTTTTATACGTGGTGTAATTCTTTCTTCCACAGGGCCGGGAAGTTCGGTAAAAAACAGCTGACGTCCTGCTACTGCCAGTTGAGGGAGAATCGCTATAAACAAAACGATAATTCCCATACCGCCTAACCATTGACTCATGCTTCTCCAGAAGAAAAAAGCTTCCGGATATAAAGTAAAATCAGCAAGTATTGTCGATCCTGTTGCTGTAATACCCGATGTTGCTTCAAAAAAAGCGTTGATGGGAGAAAGTCCATAGAATAAAAACGGAATTGAAGTAATAAGAGCAGCTAATGTCCAGCTTAATGCAACAAGAAATAACCCCTCTTTACGCTTCATATCGTTATAGTTTTCAGGGCTTTTCCAATAGCTTCTTAATATAAAACTGATTATCAATGAAACAGCAGAGGCTGAAACGAAAGGCAATACCGAATCATAGTCTTTATAAATGAACGCAACTATTATCGGAGTGAGAATAACCAGTCCGAAATAAAAAAGAATCAATCCCAGAGCGTTTGTGATGTAATTTATTCTCATAATCTGCTTTTTGCTACCTTAACCAGATCTTCTCTAAAAAATTTTTTTACTTTATCTGCTGATTCTGTGGTTGTAAAAATCATTAATTTGTCATTAGCTCTTATATGTGTGCTGCCTTTAGGGATTAATATCTTGCTCCCTCTTTTTATTGCTGCAATTATAGCTTTTTCCGGAATTTGTATATCCATTATTTTTATATCTTTGAAATTATCGGGCATGTTCATTTCAATAACTTCTCCTTGCCCTTTTTCTACTAGAGCAAGAATTTCAATATCTTTTTCAATTAATTTGTCCCTGATTTCCCTGACCGCAACTTCTTTAGGAGAAACAGCCACGTCTATTCCGACTTTTTCGAATAAGTTTATGTTTCTTGCCTTGCCTACTCTTGTGATTACTCTTTTTACGCCGAGCTGCTTAGCTAACAGCGAGCATAAAAGATTTTTTTCATCATTATTTGTTACGGATACAATAACTTCACTCTCTGCAATGTCTTCTGATTCAAGCAGTTCAAGGTCTGTTCCGTCACCTTTTATTACCAGTGTCTTTTTGAGGTTGTCGGAGAGATAATCACATCTTTGAGGGTGCAGTTCGATAATTTTTGTCTTAATTCCAATGTTTTCAAGGTTGGATGCAAGCATATAACCTACATTTCCGCCGCCGATAATTGTGGCGCTGCCGGTGCTTTTTTTGGACCGCTCAAAAAATGTTTCCGCAAGATTGTTTAAACCTTCCTCGCTTCCCATAATAATTACTTTGTCATTAACCGTGAATTCTGTTTCCCCATCAGGAATAAACAATGAGTCATCTCTTGTAATCCCTACAATAATTGCTTCTTCTGGGAAAAAACAGTCTTTTATTTTTTTGCCTATCATGGGTGATTCTTCTTTGATCTTATATTCAAGAAGTCGGGCTTTCCCTCCGGCAAATATTTCAACGTCAATAGCTTCCGGCACAAGAATAATTCTGAAAATCTCCTGCATAAGAAGCTCTTCAGGCCAAATAATGTGATCTATTCCATGCTCAGTGCCATGTCCATTTATAACAGGAGCGGTAAAGGTTTCCAGATAATCGCGTTTTTTTACAAAACCTACTGTTTCAATGTTTTTGTTAATTTTTTTTGCGGTCCAGCTGGAAACTATGTTTGCCTCTTCGAGAGGAGTGCAGGAAATGAAAATATCAGCTTTTTTAATTCCTGCTGATTCAAGAGTGCTTATTGCCGATCCGCTGCCTGATATGTAACTTATGTCAAATTTGCTGAATTCTTCGGGGATTTCCTCCATAGAATCAATTAAAGTTATGTCGTGAGCTTCATAAAGCTCTCTGATTATTAGTTCTGCTATTTCAGAAGCTCCGTTAATTATAATTTTCATGATTTTTTATTTGCACCATTTGAAATATTAGTTTGTCATTATGAATATATAAATCAAATAAGATTTTGTTTCAATTTGAATACAATAAAATTTTTGCAGTTATTTTTTATTTCCTTAGTTTTAATGATATTATTAAAAAAACATTTTAAATGTAAAGAATTGATATAGCAGGGATCGATCAAATGCCTAAAAATGAAAATTTGAAAAAAATTCTGGTAATTGGATCAGGACCAATAATAATAGGGCAGGCTGCAGAATTTGATTACGCTGGGACACAGGCTTGTAAAGCTCTTCGGGAAGAAGGTTTTAATGTAATCCTTGTAAACAGTAATCCTGCGACTATTATGACGGACGATAATATAGCTGATGAGGTGTATATTCAGCCTCTAAACATTGAAGCACTTGAATATATAATAAACAAAGAAAGGCCTGACGGGCTTTTGCCTACTTTGGGAGGGCAGACAGGTCTTAATCTTGCAGTTGAGCTTAACGAAGCCGGTATTCTCGATAAATACGATGTTAAACTACTGGGGACGCCTTTAAAGGCTATAAAACAAGCTGAAGATAGAGAAAGCTTCAAGAATTTGATGCAAGAAATCGGTGAACCTATTCCTGCGAGCACCATTGTAGATAATATAGAAGACGGCATAAAATTTGCTCAAGAAATAGATTATCCGGTTATAATCAGGCCTGCTTACACTTTAGGAGGCACAGGCGGTGGTGTTGCAAATAATGAAAAAGAATTACGGAGTTTAATTCACTCAGGACTTTTTTATAGCAGAATAAACCAGGTCCTTGTGGAGAAAAGTGTTGCAGGATGGAAAGAAATTGAATATGAAGTTATGCGAGATTCAAATGACACCTGCATAGTCATTTGTAATATGGAAAATATCGACCCAATAGGTATTCATACAGGAGATAGCATTGTTGTTGCTCCTTCTCAGACTTTGCGGGATGAAGAATATCAAATGTTAAGATCTTCGTCGCTCAAGATAATCAGGGCGTTAAAGATAGAAGGCGGTTGTAACGTTCAGTATGCCCTTAACCCCGAGAGTATGGAATATGTTGTAATAGAAGTGAACCCTCGGGTTAGCAGGTCTTCTGCTCTGGCATCCAAGGCGGCAGGTTATCCTATCGCAAAAATTGCATCGAAAATTGCCGTTGGATTCCATCTTCATGAAATTCCAAATTATGTTACTAAAAAAACCAAGGCTTCTTTTGAGCCCGCTCTTGACTATATTGTGACCAAAATTCCAAAATGGCCGTTCGATAAATTCGCTTACGCAGACAGAAAACTCGGCACTCAAATGAAGGCCACCGGTGAAGTTATGGCTATTGACAGAAATTTTGAAAGTTCTTTCTTAAAAGCAGTAATTTCTCTTGAGGGTAAAGAAACAGGGCTGAGAAAAGAGCATATAACATTATTATCCAAGGATGAGCTCCTTAAGAAATTAGAAACAGTTGATGATGAACGAATTTTTGTTGTTGCTGAAGCTCTAAGAAAAGGCATATCAATCAAAAGAATTAATATAATAACCGGGATAGATAAATGGTTTTTAGGTAAGTTTAATAATATTATAGAAATTGAAAACAGGTTGCAGACTGAGCCGATGAGTTTTGAGCTTCTTCATAAAGCTGAATCTATGGGGTTTACTGATGTTGAAATACAGGAATTGTCAAAAGAGTCGATACAATCTCTTGATACGCTAAGAAGAGCCCATAATCTTTATCCTGTATATAAAATGGTGGACACATGCGCTGCAGAGTTTGAGTCAGCAACTCCTTATTATTATTCAACCTTCGAGCAGGAGGAAGAAAACATAATCAGCAAAAAAGAAAAGGTAATCGTCCTTGGCTCGGGGCCTATAAGAATCGGACAGGGTATAGAGTTTGATTATTGTTCTGTTCACGCTGTATGGGCTATTAGAGAAGAAGGTTATGAATCTATTATCATTAATAATAATCCTGAAACTGTAAGCACCGACTTTGATATCTCCGATAAACTTTATTTTGAACCTCTCTATATAGAAGACGTGTTCAACGTTATAAGAAAAGAAATGCCAAAGGGTGTAATAGTCCAGTTTGGCGGGCAAACAGCCATAAATCTTGCTCCAAAACTCCTTAAAAGAGGTGTTCAGATTCTGGGAACTTCCGTTGAGTCAACGAACGTTGCAGAAGATAGAAATCTTTTTGAACGGCTTTTGACGGAATTGAAAATCCCCCAACCTAAAGGCGCTGCTGTAACAACGCTCAAGGATGCTGTCAGGGTCGCAAATGAAGTTGGGTATCCTGTGCTTGTAAGGCCTTCTTATGTAATAGGCGGGCGGGCTATGCAGATTGTCAACAATGATGAAGAGCTCACATCCTATGTTAAAGAAGCTGTAGCGCTTTCTTCTGATTATCCTATCCTCATTGACCAGTATATAGAGGGAACAGAAGTTGAAATTGACGCGATTTCCGATAGTGAAGACGTTTTAATCCCGGGTATTATGGAGCATATTGAAAAAACCGGCGTTCATTCCGGGGACAGTTTCTGTTCTTACCCCACAAGAACTCTTTCTCAACCAGTCATAGACAAGCTCGTCGATTATACTCGAAAAATTGCCAGAGCCCTTCAGGTGTCCGGTCTTATGAATATTCAGTTTGTCGTAAAAGATGAAGAAGCCTATATAATTGAAGTTAACCCAAGAGCATCCAGAACAATCCCTATTATGAGTAAAGTAACCGGAGTGCCTATGGTTAAACTCGCTATACAGATCATAACCGGAGAAAAATTGAAAGACCTGGGATACGGAACAGGGCTTTTGCCTCCTAATAATTTGTTTGTGGTTAAAGCGCCCGTGTTTTCTTTTCAAAAACTACACAATGTTGACACTGCTCTTACTCCTGAAATGAAATCTACAGGTGAAGTCCTGGGCGTTGACACTGTATATGAAAAAGCTCTCGTAAAAGCATTTCAGGGAGCAGGATATTCGTTTCCAAAATCAGGAAACGTACTGTTTTCAGTTAAAAAATCTGATAAAGAAAAAATACTCCCTCTTGTTAAAGAGTTTCAGAAGCTTGGTTTCGGTATAGCCGCAACAGGGCTCACTTCAAAATTTTTAAAAGATTGCGGAATAGAAGCTCAAGAAGTTGATAAGTTCGATTTTGAGACTATTTACACTAAAATTAAAAATAATGAAATAAGTATTGTTGTTAATACTCCTACAATAGGCAAAACCATAAATAGATGCGGATTTAAACTAAGAACATATGCTGAACAATACAATATACCTTGCTTTACATCTTTAGATACAACAAGAGCTTATCTGGCAGCTATTAAAACGCTTAACCAGGAAAAAAATCTGACTTATGATCAAATATCTGTTTATATGAAATCTCCTGTATCTTCCGCAAAATCCTAATTAATTCGCGACCCAGGTTAATTATGGCTAAATCAAAATTTCTTTAAAAATTATAAAAAACGGGCAACCTTGTTGCCCGCTTCCTTGAGGGTTGGGAGGGCGGGAATTTTAAGAAATTTTGATTTTTATAATCAGATGTTCACGTTAATTAAAGTTTTTTTTTAATTTTTAATATATACTTATTAGAAGAAAATATAGAGAAGTAGATAGATAAGAAGGACAGTAGAAAAAATGGAATCAGTTCAAAACAAAACATTCAAAATCGGAGAACATGAAGTAGAGATAGAAACGGGAAAACTTGCACGATCAGCTTCAGGTTCTGTTACTATAAAATGCGGGGATAACGTAATTCTCGTTACAGCCGTGGGTGCAGAAGAACCAAGACCGGGAATTGACTTTTTCCCGTTATTAATTGATTATGAAGAAAAAATGTCTTCAATCGGCAAAATCCCGGGCGGATTTCTAAAAAAAGAAGGAAGACCATCAGATAAAGCGATTTTAATATGCAGGCTTATCGACAGACCGATAAGACCGCTGTTCCCCGACGGATACAGAAAAGACGTTCAGGTAGTAGCATCGGCATTAAGTTCAGATCAGGAATTACAGCCTGATACATTTGCGATATTCGGAGCATCACTCGCATTAGGGCTTTCAGGACTACCGTTTGAAGGACCTGTAGGCGCGGTTAGAGTTTCCGAGCTTGACGGCAAGTTTGTATTCAACCCGTCATATGATCAAGCGAATGAAAGCAATCTTGATATAGTGGTTGCGGGAACAGAAGATTCTGTAATTATGGTAGAAGCAGGATGTAAGTTTGTTTCTGAAGAAAAAATCCTTGAAGCAATTGATGCTGCAATGGGAGAAATCAAAAATCAAGTTCAGGTTCAAAAAGAATTTATAGCCCAATGTGGAGTAGTAAAAGAGGAATTTGTATATCCTTATGATGTTTCAGAGATCAAACAAATGGTTTTAGAAACATGTAAAGATAAAATTTATGAAGCTTATCATCAATTTGATAGAGAAGTAAGAAAAGAGTTGATCAGTAAAACAAAAAAAGAATTAGAAGAAAAGCTTGCTGAATTACCTGAAGACCATTCAATAAATCAACTTTTGGAAGAAGCAGGGTCAGGCCTTGTGTCAGAGCAGTTCAAGTCTCTTGAAAAGCAAGTAATGAGAGCTATGATTTTAGAAGAAGGGGTAAGAGCAGACGGAAGAAAAAATAATGAAATCAGGCCAATAACCTGCGAAGTGGGATTATTGCCAAGAGTTCACGGTTCTGCGGTCTTTACCAGAGGAAACACACAGGCACTGTCTTCAGCGACACTGGCGGGTCCGGGGTTCACTCAGACACTAGAAGGCGTTGATCCTCAGACAGAAAAAAGATATATGCACAGTTATGCATTCCCGGCGTTTTCCGTAGGGGAAGTAAGGCCAATGAGAGGTCCGGGAAGGCGTGAAATTGGACACGGAGCGCTTGCAGAAAGAGCTGTGCAGCCTGCATTGCCATCAAAAGAGGAATTTCCTTATGCGATAAGAGTTACATCCGATGTGCTTGAATCAAACGGTTCCACAAGCATGGCAAGCACCTGCGCAAGCTGTCTTGCGCTTATGGATGCAGGTGTTCCGCTAAAAACCGTAATTGCAGGCGTTGCAATGGGGCTTGTTAAGGAACAGGATAAAACCGCAGTTCTTACTGATATTCAGGGACTCGAAGATTTCCTTGGGGATATGGACTTTAAGGTTACCGGAAATCGTGAAGGCATAACCGCGTTGCAGATGGATATTAAGATAAAAGGTCTTGATGTGGAAACTCTTAAAACAGCTATAAATGAAGCTAAAGCAGGAAGATTGCATATACTTGATAAAATGATAGAAACTCTTGCAGAGCCGAAACCGGAACTTTCCCCATACGCGCCGAAGCTTAAGACTATTAAGATTCACCCAGATGCTATAGGGGCACTCATAGGACCTGGCGGTAAAACCATCAAGGGTATTGTAGAGCAGACTGGCGCGACAATTGATATAGAAGATGACGGTTCTGTTCACGTAGGTTGTTCTGACAGTGAAGTGATGGAAAGAACTGTTAAATTAATAAAAAGCCTGACTATGAAACTTGAACCGGGAATGATTTTACCGGGGAAAGTAGTCAGAACATTACCGATAGGAGCTTTTGTAGAAGTTGCTCCGGGTAAAGACGGGCTTGTTCATATTTCAAAGCTTGCTCCGCACAGAGTAAACAATGTAGAAGACGTTGTAAAGCTTGGAGATCAGGTTGTAATTAAAATTATCGGCATCGATGACAAGGGAAGAGTAAACTTCTCAATAAAAGATGTAACTGATGAAGAAAGAGAAGCAGCCCTC
>CAYZIV010000007.1:0-17344 GCA_964478475.1 uncultured Gammaproteobacteria bacterium
GATGGAAAACATTGTATCCATTGCCTCCAGGTGAATAAAAAAAACGGACAAATTGCTACAATTTTTTTATGTTTTATATCGGGAATTCACGTTTATATGAGCACAATTCTCTTTGGCGGACTTGAAACGAGACTGATTTATTACCCCATGAAGCTTGAGCAAAAGCCTTTATGGGTGGATATTGAAGAAGATCCGGAAGAAATTTATTTTCATTCAAATGACGGGGTAAAACTTAATGCCTGGTATATCAAGGCAGATCAAGGCAAGCCGACCGTCATTTATTGTAACGGCCAAGCTGAAAACATAACTTTTGCTCAAAATATACTGAAAACATTGAGCGATAGAGGATATGGAGTATTTTTATTTGATTACAGAGGACACGGAAAAAGCAAGGGCAAACCTTACGAAACGGGATTATACCTTGATCTGGAATCTGCAATAAAATACCTAAAAACCACCGAAAACATCCCTGAAAACGAAATGATTCTCTGGGGAAGGTCTCTGGGAGGAGCTGTTGTCGCTGATGTAGCTTCAAGATCAGGAAATATCTTCAAAGGGGTCATACTGGAGAGCACGTTCACCAACATAAGACAAGTGGCGGTTCACCTTACCACCAACGGTATTCTCGAAGGGAAAATAGGTTTTTGGAGCTGGTTATCAAATTCTTTTGTGACGCTAATGCCTGTAACCCAAAAATTTGCTACCGATACAAAGATTCATAGGATAGAAACCCCGCTGCTAATAGGACATTCAGTCCATGACACCACTATCCCCGTAGAAATGGCTCATAAACTTAAATCCTTGAACAACTCGGCAGAGCTGTATGTTTCCGAGAGAGGAAGCCATTTCGACAGCGACTGGTTCTTCCCTAAAGCACTTGATTTTATTAAATCCCTTGATTCTCCGACATTGCAAGATCAGGTCTTAAGTTCTGAGCATCTCTAAGATAAACATGGCGGACTTCACTTCTTGATTTTGTCGTATTAAAAGTGATCATAACCCTTATACATTTTTGAATACTTCCCGGGACAGGAATTTCTCCTGTACAAATCATTGGAATATCGTCCCACCCAAGCTCAAGCCTTGCTGATTTTGCCGGAAACTCAGCGTTCAAGTCAGAAGTCAGGGTAAAAATCACCGAAACTATATCCTGTTTATTAATTTGATTAGCTTTTATAATACCGTTTAAAAGCTCGAGGGTCGCTTCATTTATTGCATTCACAGAATTTTCAGGTACGCTTATAGCCCCTCTCACCGCTCTTGTTAATGGAATTTCCTGCATTTTAATTCTCTGTTTTTATTTTTCATTATAATTTTACTGCTAATTTGATTTTTTTGCTAAAAGATTTTTTATTTCTTCTTCATAAACTGATTTTGCAGCAGGAAAAGGCTCCAAAGCCCTTTCAAAAATGCCTAACGCGTAAGCTATGGTTAATCCGTAATTAGTAATCGACACTCCAGCTTCTCTAGCCCTGACTATTCTTGATAAGACTTCTTTTCTGTTAGTCATACAAGCGCCGCAGTGGATAATTAATTTATAATCACCTATATCATCAGGGAAGTCATGCCCTGAATAATGTTTAAAATCGAGTTCTCCGCCAACATATTTTTTGAGCCAGGCAGGGATTTTTACCCTTCCTATATCATCGCCTATAGGATGGTGAGTGCATGATTCGCACACAAGAACTTTATCCCCGGGTTTTAAGCTGTCAATAGCGATTGTTCCTTTAACAAATTCTGTCAATTCGCCCTTAAATCTGGCAAACAATATCGAAAAAGAAGTAAGCATTACCTCAGGCGGCACAATTGCAGAAACCTCGGCAAAAGCCTGAGAATCAGTTATTACAATATGCGGTGGCTTATTTAAACGTTCAAGAGCTTGTTTTAACTCGCTTTCTTTTACAATCATTGACATAGAATTATTATCCAGTAGGTTTCTAATAGTCTGAACCTGTGGAAGTATTATCCTGCCCTTGGGAGCTTCCATATCAATCGGTACAACAAGTATTGCAAGTTCACCGGCGGGAATAAGATCAGACGCTATCGCAGGAGTATTCATATATTCCTCCGGCGCTAACTCTATTAACTTCTGTTTCAAATCGCTCATGCCCGATCTTGTTTTAGCGGATACCACTACAAAATCAATTCCGGAATTTTTAACCTCTTCAATCTTGTTATCATCATAATCAGCTATGTCTGATTTATTGAAAACAACTATTACAGGTACATCCCGCTTTTGAAACTCTTCTAAAAGCTGCTTTTCAAAGTTTCCCCATCCGGCATGTTCTGTAACTATGACCGCAATATCAATCCTGTCAAAAATTTTTCGAGTTTTTTGAATCCTCATCTCTCCAAGAGCACCTTCATCATCAACCCCTGCTGTATCTACAAACAAAACAGGACCTAGCGGCAGCAATTCCATTGATTTTTCAACAGGATCAGTAGTTGTACCAGCCACTTCAGACACTATCGATATATTCTGGTTAGTTAAAGAATTTATAATATGCGATTTTCCGACATTTCTTCTCCCGAAAATGCCTATATGCAATCGCATTGCTTTTGGTGTTTTTTGCATGATTTTTAATTTCTGTTAAAACTCGATCTTACGCTTCGGATTTTGCTTCTTCTTCTTTTTCTTCAGTTTTTTCTTCTGCTTCTGCAGGAGCCTCTGCAGGAACTTCTGCGGCTTTTGCCTCTTCTTCGGCTTTTGCTTTTGCAGCTTCTTCAGCCTCAGCTTTCGCCTTAGCTTCAGCTTCAAGTTTAGCTTTTGCTTTCTTGGAAATTTTTTGCTCTTCTTTTTCTTTTTTTAACAAAACTCCGTCATCATTGGAATTTTTAATCAGATAACTGACTCTCTCAGAAGGTTGAGCGCCTTTATTTATCCACTCAAGAGCTTTTGCTTTATTAAATTTTAATTCTTTTCTGCGAGGATCGAAAAAACCCAATTCCTCAATTGGTTTTCCCTCTCTTTTTTCACGACTGTTTATAACAATAACTCTATATATAGGATTTCTTTTTGAACCTAATCTCTTTAAACGAATTTTTACCATTTATAATCTCCATTACGTACTTTGTTTATATTAAAAAATAAAAACAGTTAACAAACAAATATTTTTATTAATAGCGATAAAAAACAAACCATTTTAGTACTTTTTCTATGCTATATCTTATTTTTGTCTGCCTGATAACAAATAATCACTACTGAAATATTATTATAACCAGCTTTTATAAGCAAGCATTATAGTAATAATATAAAAGTTTGTAAAATATTGCATGAAATTAAAAAAATTAATCAAATAACTTTTCGAAATTTTTTTCCATATGAGAATAACTATTTAAGGTGGCTTCTAATGAAAAGTTCACAAACATTACAAACAACGGAATTCCCAAAATCAATAAAAAAGTTAATATTATAATTTTTTTAAATTTATTGTTTACGCTTTTCTTTTTTTCAACCTTAAAAGATTCTGTTCTATAACTTTCAATCAAATTATTTATTAAAAGATTCTTTTTCTCTGAAGACAAAGATTCAATAAAACTTATATTTTCATCATAAACTTGTATCACAAATTTTTTTATCTTTTGCGGCTGTTTTTCACTTATTTTTTCTATAGCATCAACTAATTCAATCATTTTTATAATTTGTTTATTAAAACTTTATTATTCTCAACTTATTTATAATAATATTATAATAATTTACTAATGTTGTACAAAATATTTTCAGGAGCTCAAAATTGTTCTGCAAAGAAGCTATAAAAAGCTGTATAAAAAATCTTAATAAAGCAAGTATTCTTGTAATAGGCGACTTTGCTCTTGATGAAATGATTTATGGGACAAGCTACAGAATTTCAAGAGAAGCTCCTGTTTTGATTTTAAAACATTCACAAACTAAAAACATATTAGGAGCAGCATCAAACGCAGCAAATAATATTTCAAAACTCAATGAAGGAAAAGTTTCAGCTATTGGAGTAATTGGAGCTGATTATCACGGAACAATACTTAAAGAAACTTTAGAAAAAGCAAATGTCAATTCAAATAATCTTATAGTGGATCAAAATAGAGCAACTACTACAAAAACAAGAATATCCGGATCGTCTGCTCAATCTGTTATTCAGCAAATAGTAAGGATAGATAGAGAAACAAGGGAATCAATTTCTCGAGAAACTGAACAGAAGATATTAGATAAAATAAAGGATCAAATTCCACATTATAACGGAATCTTATTATCTGATTATGGCATCGGAACATTAACTCAAAAAATTATTGATGAAACAATATTTTTAGCAAATAAATACAACAAAACCATTGTTGTAGATGCACAAGAAGATTTATACAGGTTCAAAGGAGCAACTTTACTGACTCCAAATCAGCCGGATGCGGAAAAAACTATTGGATACAAAATTACAGATAAACAAACTTTATTAAAAGCCGGTCAAGAGCTTCTTAACAAAACACATTCCGATAAAGTGCTTATAACCAGAGGGGGAGAAGGAATGGTATTATTTGAAAACAATGGAAATATAACAGAAATCCCGGCATTTAATAAAACAGAAGTTTTTGATGTAACAGGAGCAGGAGATACAGTTGCTGCCTCTGTAATCTTGAGTTTATGCGCTGGAGCCGGGGGTATCGAATCATCAATTATTGGAAATCTTTCTGCAAGCCTTGTTGTAAGAAAATTTGGCGCCGCTACAACAACTCAAGAAGAACTTTTGCATAATCTGGAAAAATTAAATCTTGATATACTTAATAATAAAAACAATTCATCTATTTTTTCAAACTACGAATAAATATTAAAATCATTAATTTTCGATCACTTATTAAATTTACTGCAATAAAAAATAAAGGAGTTTACTAAATGGGCAAAAAAGACAAAAAAGACAAAAAAAATAAATTTTTAAATATTTTTAAAAATTTTAATACAATAGATTTAATAATTTTAATAATAATAATAGCGGGAATTTCAATACTTTGCTTCACAGCAGTCGGCGGATTTGACACTGCAGCTAACATTGAGCAAAACCGAAAAAAAATAGAAATTGACGTTATTTTAAAAGGCGAGAGAATCACTAAACAAGAAGAAATCTTTAAGGTAGGCGAAAAAACTTTTATAACAATAAGAAATATTCCATACACTGAACTTGAAATAATTAAATCTATTCAAAAACAGCAAAAAACAATAATTCCTGATCCGGAAAACCCGCATAAAGCTATAGAGGTTGAAAATCCCTCTTTATCAAACATATATAATTTTCTTGTAACCTTAACTGATAAAGCAATTATAACTGATGATGGAGCAGTTGTAGGGGGAAATAAAATTAAAATAGGACTTCCCATCATATTAGAAGGTTTTGATTATAGGTTATCAGGAGTTGTTTCTGATATAAGAATTAAAGAAGAGTTAAATGGAAAAACAGAATAATAATAAAACTAATTTATGAACATTTTCGAAAAATCATTTTTCATTAAAGCCATTAATAAACTTGACTTAAAAGAAGAGTCTGTTCTTTTTCAGAATTTCAAAGCAAATTTTTTTCTGAAATTTTTAAATAACACTTTTTCTTTTTTTCAAAACCTTTTTTATAAAATAACAAAAAAAAGCACTCTTTTAGCACATATTGACCATTTTATACTTTTTTTAATAACGATATTATTTATATCGTTAACATTTGCCTCAACAGCAACTATTGGAATAATTTCAGGACTATGTGGCTTCGCTTTTTTAATAAAACTTTTTTTTAAAAAAAGCGAAAAATTGGAAACAAATTCATTAGATTTACCTATATTTTTATACATTTTTATAATAGGCATAAGCGTTGCCTTTTCCTCACTTTTTATACCCGCTATAAAAGGTTATATAAAAGTATTAATATATTTTCTATCTTATTTAACATTTTTTAATGTACTCAAAAACAGGCCTAAATGATCATATTACATAATTGGAATAATAGCAGTTACCGCTTTTGCCGAATCATTAACGGCTATTTATCAATATTTTATAGGTGTTGAAGCTCTAGCTACCTGGCAAGACAAATCAAGTCTTAATCCTGAACAAATAATGAACAGAGTTTACGGCACATTACAGCCATTTAATCCAAACCTTCTTGCAGGATATCTTATAGCCTGCGTTTCTTCGGTTGCAGGATTATTTTTTCTTTGCATATATAAAAAAAATTTAAAATTAAGCATTTATTCTTTAATAGCTTTTATTGCAGTACTTTTAGCTATCATTTTCACCGGCTCAAGAGGAGCCTATCTGGGATTATTTACTATTTTGATTTCTTTAGTGCTGATTTCAGGACATATAATTCATCATGATTTTAGCGAAAAAACCTGGCTGAAAAAACTATGGATAAGCATAATAGCGCTTGGAACGATTTCAATCTTATATTTAATCTTATCCAATCCGGCTTTTCTACATAGAATAGAGTCGATCTTCTCATTTAGAGAAGATTCTAGCAATTCATTCAGAATGAATGTCTATATTTCTTCGATAAAAATGTTTCTCGACAACTGGATCATCGGCATAGGTCCGGGCAATGAAGTTTTCAGGCTTACTTACGGGCTTTATATGAGGACAGGTTTTGATGCGCTCGGAGCTTACAGTGTTCCTCTAGAAATCGCTGTTGAAAGCGGAATTTTTGCATTACTGGCTTTTTTGTGGCTCATTATTGCCATATTCATCAAAGGGGTAAAAGTTATTCTTTACGGCAAAGATATTGAACAAAAAATCTTAATTTCAGCTTGTATTGCAGGGATTTTAGGAATTATGACCCACGGGCTTTTTGATACCATATTTTTCCGCCCGCAGGTTCAAATAATTTTTTGGATGTTAGTGGCAATAATAGCTGCAAACAGCAGATTAAGATTCGAAGATTGAGCATTAATAACAAACTCAAAAAAATTTAACAAAACATAACGACAGTAATATAATAAAATTAACGTTTAGGAAGAGGAAATTTTTATGCAAGACAAAAAAGGCTTCAGTATATTAGAATTTATAGTTTTAACTTCAATAATAACAGTAGCAGCGATCATTATTTTCCCGATTTTTTTCAAATCCACAGAACAAAGACAGGAAGCTGCGGTTCGCGCTAATGCAAAGATTGCATCTTCTGCTATAATAACCGAATTTTCACATAATAAAAATTCAACACCGGAAGAAATTGCAATTTTCATAACAGAGTCATTAAATCAAACAACAAAAAATCCTATAGATCAAGAGGGCAAAGCCTTTATGGTGAACCTGACTGCAAAAGGAACCGTCAAACTTATTCCCGACAACGAAGAGGGTATTATAATTGTCGAAAGTTACGGAAAAGACCCTGAAACCCCTCTTTCAGAACAAGTCCTTCATTATCCGCAAGAAGATTAATTTATAAACCATTTATTATAATTCAATTTCCAGAGAATTCTTTGTAATAACATTATTTAACAAAGGATAGTTTTCAATATCATTATTTTCAACAAATTCAAACGAAGCTTCCCGGGCTATTTCAAGCACACCAGCGTCATTTACAAGATCAGCAAGTACCAAATCAGCAATTCCGCTTTGTTTAGTACCCATGATTTCTCCAGGCCCTCTGAATTTAAGGTCACTTTCAGCTATAACAAAGCCATTATTTGACTGTACCATAACGTTAAGTCTTTCTTTTGTTTCAGATGAAGTCGTATCAGCAACAAGTACACAATAAGACTGCTCTGCTCCTCTACCCACACGTCCTCTTAACTGATGAAGCTGGGAAAGCCCAAACCGTTCACAATTTTCAATCATCATAACCGTAGCGTTAGGAACATCTACACCCACTTCTATAACGGTTGTGCTGACGAGAATATGATATTTCCCTTTTCTGAAATCTTCCATGATTTGATCTTTTTGCGAAGAAGGCATCTTACCGTGCACTAATCCTACATTTAAGTCCGGGAACACTGATTTTTGGAGCCGTTCGGCTTCTATTGTTGCCGCTTTTGCCGATAGTGTCTCTGATTCTTCAATCAAAGGAAAAACTATATAGGCCTGCTGTCCTTTTTCTATGTGTTTGGAAATTAAAGCATAGGCTTTTTTTCTTTCAGAAGAAGTTATTAATGCTGTATTAACAGGCTTTCTACCAGGGGGCAGCTCGTTAATAATTGTTAAATCCATATCCCCATGAACGGTAAGAGCAAGGGTTCTAGGAATAGGAGTTGCAGTCATCGCCATAAGCTCGGGGTTTGATCCTTTATTCTTTAATTCCGCCCGCTGTTTCACTCCAAACCTGTGTTGTTCATCGACAACAACCAGTCCTAATTTATTAAATTCTACCGCATCTTGAATAAGCGCATGAGTTCCTACCGCGATGTCAATCTGACCGTTTTTAAGCCCCTGTTGCATTTCTCTTCTAATTTTCACGCCATGTTTGCCCACAAAAAACCCGACACTAAGACCTAATGGGGCAAGCCAGTCGATAAAAGTCCTGTAATGCTGCTCTGCCAATATTTCTGTCGGTGCCATAATAGCTCCCTGATAACCATTATCAACAGCTGTAAGTAATGCCATGCAAGCAACAACAGTCTTTCCGCTGCCAACATCGCCTTGCAAAAGTCTTCGCATAGGTTCAGGACTTTGGATATCTGCCAGAAGCTCTTTGAAAGCATCATTTTGTCCTTTTGTAAGCTTGAAAGGTAAAGACTCAACAAACTTTTCAACAAGCCCGCCTTTTTTTAGCTCAAACTGAACACCTTTAATATCGGTTTTATATTTTTGTCTTATAAGTGCAAGTTTAATCTGCATAAGGAAAAACTCTTCAAAGACGAGTCTTTTTCTAGCTTTTTCAAGTTTTTCTCCCGAATCAGGAAAATGAATTTGTCTTAAAGCTTCGGTTTTTCCCATTAAATTATATTTTTCTTTTATAGTTTCAGGTAAAATGTCATCAATGCTCTCGCTATATGCACTCAAAGCATTACTTATAGCAGTTCGCAAAGTCTTTATATTAAGATATTCGGTGACCGTATACACTGGAACAATGCGGTTTAAATGAAGTGAGTCCACTTCATCCACCCTGCCGCTAACTACTTCCATTTCAGGAGAGTCTATTGTCATTCTACCAGTATAATCATCAAATTTAACGGTTCCTGATACTATAATATTAGAGCCTTTTTGAAATTGAGATTTATATTTTTCAATCACATACTTGTTTGCTTTGCCCAAAAATCTATTTATAGGCATTATTCCAGAATCATCAGAAATTGTTATAGTGAAAATAGTCAAATTAGATCTTTTTCGACTGTTGAAATAAGATACAGCAATAATTTTTCCGTAAACAGTGACTTCTGAACCCACTTCCAGATTCTTGATGAGCGTTCTGTTTGCATAATCAAGATGCTTTCTGGGGTAGTAATTAATCAGGTCATTGGCCGTAAAAATACCCATTTTATTAAGCAAGGCACTAATTTTAGGGCCTACACCTTTGACATACATAACGTCAACATCTTCAGGATTCTTTACATGCTCTTTTGACGGCTTTTTTTGAACCGGTTCTTTTTCTCCTGACGGATTTTTTAAGCTTCTGGCAAGCTGTTTTATCATTTTCATTCTTGTCGATAATCCCGCTGTGGCATAAGTTTGAAAAACCTCATAAAGGTTTCGCCAAACCGGATTTTCAGGAAATTCTTTCTGTGCTTCATATAACTCACCGAGCATAAATTCAGAAAAAGAACAAGTTTTGCCGGGGATATTAATGTAATTATGCTTTACTTCTACTTCTACGGCTTTTTTTATTATTTCAAAATTTTTAATTTGCTTTTTTTCAGTCATTGCTTATTTTAGAGATTTCAACTCAAAAATCTTAATCGGATCAGAATTTTGAGCGACGTGAACGGAATCAATTTCGACTGCTATAATTATATCCTCAACCCTATGAAAAGTGGATTCACTAATTAAAATTGAAGTTTTATATAATTTATTAAAAGACTCCAGCCGACTGGCGGTATTTACAATATTGCCTATAGCGCTATATTCAAATCTTTCATCAGCTCCGATATTGCCAACAAAAGCTTCTCCTGTGCTTATGCCTATGCCAATATTTATATCCGGTTTGTTTTCTTCCAAAACCCATTTTACCTTTAAATCTTTAATTTTTGCTTTTATTTCTAAAGCGCATTTAACCGCATTTTCAGGATGTCTGGAATCTTCTACAGGTGCCCCGAATATTACCATAACAGCATCACCGATAAATTTATTAACAGTCCCTTTATACTTGAAAATTACCGGAATCAATTCATTAAAATATTCATTCAAAAGCTCACTAACATTTTTAGGATCCATTGTTTCTGATATATCAGTAAAATTCCTTATATCAACAAACAAAACACTTATATCAGAACGCTTTCCTTTGATTTTTAATTTATCCGGGTCTTTAAGAATTTCTTCCATTATGTCTTTCGATACATATTTTGCCACCAAATTTTTAATTTTTTTTCGTTGTAAATCCTCTATAAAATACTTATAACCATAACCAACAAGTGCTGTACACCCCAGAAACACAATAGGAGTAATAGGATCAAGAGCAAAATTGTTCGGATATGCATAGAATAAACATATATAAAAATATCCCACCGCCAAAAAAGTCAATATAATTGAACTAAAAACAGGACTTAAACAAAATATAGCCCAAAAGCCCAAAACTAATGAACTTATTAATATCAAAACTTCCTGAAATCCGGAAGGTTTTGTCATAAAGTCGTTATTAATAAAATTATCAATTAATGTTGCCTGAATATACACTCCAGGATAGTTATAACCCAACGGAGAAGACTTTATATCCATCAATGCTGTAGAAGTTCCACCTATAACAACTATCTTATCTTTAAATAACGAACCATCAATTAAAGGTTCTTTATCATTTTTTATATTCTCGTATGATTTAATGACCTTCCAGGCATTGATTGTTTTATAAGGATATAGATAATCTTTATTACCTGACTTATACCACTTTATATAATTAAAACTTCCGTCTTCTTCAGAAAAAACAGGAATAATATATTTTTTATCATCTGATTTTATCTTTAAAAAACTTTCCCCTAATATAATTTCCGATTCAGGATATAACTCAATAAAAGCTGCAAGAGCAAGAGAAGGATAATAATTTTCATTATAATAAAATACCGGCTCACTTTTTCGTATAACTCCGTCAGAATCCGGGTAAGACAAGACAGATCCCATTGTTTTACTGGACATTATTATTTCTTTCAATGAAAACGAACTTCCTGCATATCCGGACTTACGCTTTAAGCTCGTAGGCCGTAAATCTTCAACCTTTATTGAAAAATTTTTTTCAAAAATATCATTTATTCTTAATTTATGTTTATTAAAGTGAAGCTTGTTTTTGCTAAAAAACATGCCTGGAATTACTTTATTCAACTGTGAAAACCTATGAAAAAACTCTTTATCGTCCTCTTCGAGACCGTAAGAAGTTATTACAGAATCGAAAATTATCAATTTTGCTCCGGCGATATTTTCCAGATATTCAAAAATATCTGCATAATAAGACCTTTTCCAGGGCCATCTGCCTATTTCATTTAAAGACTCGTCATCTATTGCTACAACCACAATCTCTTCAGAATTTTTTTCAGGCGCTGTTAATCTTATAAGAAAATCATAGACAGAATTTACGAAAAAATTACTGCAAAAAGCATAAGTTGACCAAAATAAAATAAAGCCGAAAATTATCGGAACAATATAGCCTTTAATTTTTTTATAAATTTTATGAAAGGTTTCCAGCATAACATTATTATTATTATTAGCCATAAAAATAGCAACCCTCTAATTTATTTCTATTAAAATACCGCCACTAAAAACAAATTATTTTAAATAGCTTTTATATAAAATTTGGTAAAATTATAACAATTTCCAATCTTATTAATTTTGTTTGACTTAGAAAATCTTACTTATTAGGTTATAATTATAAACGTATGATTTTATCACTCTCGCTTTAAAAGGAAGGTTGGAATAGACTATGGCTGACGAGGATAAGCCCTTTGAAGCAACGCAGCAAAAATTACAAAAAGTCAAAAAAGAAGGCCAGGTAGTTAAAAGTAAAGACTTATCTACTGCTATTTCATTATTAGTAATGTTTACTGCAATATATTATATTGCGCCTATTTTATGGGAGCAGTTTTCCAAGCTTTTTGTGCTTATTTATGAACAAATTCCAAATGCACAGGTTGAAAAAATAGGTTTTTCATATTTAATGTTCCTTGCGATCCTTCCTACAATAATGATAATAGAACCTATCCTGTTATTGGCATTTATAACCGCGATAGCAGGAGATTTTATGCAAGTGGGTCCCCTTGTTGCAACAAAATCAATTGAACCAAAATTTTCTAAATTAAACCCTGTCAGTGGATTTAAAAATTTATTTTTCAATTTAAAAACATATTTTGAACTCTGTAAAAATATATTTAAAGTTATAGTTTTAGGAGTTGTAGCTTTTATTACATTTAAAGATCACCTGCCGAACCTGTTAACTTTATGCGCAATGGAAAACACATTCGCAATACTTTTTGCATTCGGAAAATTAATGATTGATTTTGTCACCAGAGCCGGAATTATTTTTCTCATGATTGCAGGAGTTGATTATCTTTTTACCAGATGGAAATTTTTAAAAGATCAAAAAATGTCTTTTAAAGAAATAAAAGATGAATACAAAAACTCGGAAGGAGATCCTCATTTAAAAGCAGCTCTAAGACAAAAACGTATGCAAATGCTTCAACAATCAATGTTAGAGGCAGTACCTGAAGCTGATTTTATTACAACTAATCCTATTCACATAGCGGTTGCACTGAAGTATAATACAGAAGAAATGCAAGCACCAAAAGTTCTGGCAAAAGGAACGGAATTATTTGCGAAAAAAATTGCGGAAATTGCTAAACAGCATAATATACCTGTGATTGAAAACCCGCCTGTTGCAAGGGCAATTTTCAGGTTTGTTGAAGTTAATAAAGAAATTCCACCTGAATTATATAAAGCAGTAGCAGAAATTCTTTTATTTGTATATAATCTACGTAAGGAAAATAAATCAGATACAAAACCTGCTTTATAATGGATTAAGAAAACGGAAAGCCTATGCAAAGCAAAGTAAAAGACTACCTGGAAATAGTGGAAAAAGTTGCCCGTATAGAACAAAGGCGCATACCCAACCATATGGTAGAACATGAAGAACTTGTCAGTATAGGAATAATAGCTGTACAAGCACTTATCAAAAACAAATCAAAAGAAGACCTGAAAAAATATAATAAATCTTACATAGGCACGGCAGTAAGATGGGCAATAAGAAATGAACTAAGAAACCGCTATAAATGGTACTCTTACAAACAAGGTCAAAAAACAGGAGAAGGCGAAGAAGGCGCTGATGGAGTAGATGCATCTCCACAAGCTCTCAGAGAGGGTATATATGAAGCTGTTCTCTCTATTGACAGTATATCAGAGTCATCAGACAGCGATACACCTTTTGATTTTTTGAAAGACGGCGCAGCTCTGCCGGAAGAAAGACTTGAACTTGTTGAACTCAGCAAAGCCATCAAAAGAGCAATTGCATGCCTTCCGCCAAAAGAAAGAACAATTGTTGAATACAGGTTTTATAGAAATTTACAAATAAAAGAAATAGCAACCCAGGTAGGACTATCATCTTCAAGAATCACAAGAATAGTGCAATCTGCATTGAATAATATTAGAGAATATTTAATAAGCAACGATCATATTTAATTATTGCAGAAGTAAGTAAATTTACGTTAAATATATTTTTATAAGAACTGGAAAAAATATTTAAAATATGAAAAAATAATAAAAAGCCCTTGTGCAGTCGCTTCGTTTTGATCCTACAAATGTTTTGAATAGGGAGCTCTGTCTCTAGTATAGTGCCGTACGTCTAACGTGAGTTAGTAAACGAATATTCTATGCAGGGGAGCACCCACCTGGTGAACAAACCGGGTTTCAAAACCTCGGCTGTACGGGGTATTTTTTATGATAGAATTTTTTTTATGAATACAAGTATTACTTCAATTTCAAAAAATCTACAAGATACAGAACAATTTGCCGAAAAATTATCCAAATTGATAGATTCTTCCGGGATTTTAATATGTCTGTATGGAGAAATCGGATCAGGAAAAACAACTTTTGTAAAATATCTTGCTAAATCTTTAGGCATAGACCAGAAAATTACAAGCCCAAGCTTCGTAATTCTTAATGAATATCATTCTAATAAAACGCATTTATATCATTTTGACCTTTATCGTCTTGAAAAAGAAGGTGTTGATACAATTTTAGAAGAACTCTCCGAATATACCGAAAAAGAAAATACTGTAACAATAATAGAATGGGCAGAATTTTCTGATAACAAACTACCTGAAGAAAGAATGGATATAAAAATCAACTATATTAACGAAACAACAAGAGAATTTTTAATCACGCCTTATGGAGAAAAAAATATTTATATTGCAAAAAAATTAAAATTAGATTAAATCAGGTTTAAACTAAAACAAAAATCAGATATACTATATAAACACAAACTTTTTAGGAGGAAATTTATGCAAATTACTCTCAATGGAAAAAACATTGACATTACAGATGCCTTAAGAGATTACGTCAATGAAAAAATTGGCAAGGTAATAAAACACAACGGCCAGATAATAAACATTAAAGTTACTTTAAGCGTGAATAAGAATCCAAAAGTTAAAAAAAACAATGTAGCAGAAGCGAGTTGTCTTCTTAACGGCTCAGTTATCAGAGTAAGCGAAGAAGAAGAAACAATGTATGCAGCTATAGATCTTTTATCTGACAGATTTGACAGACAAGTTAAAGATATAAAAGAAAAAATCCTAAAAAAAGCGAAATCAACTACCGAATCAATTAGAATAGGAGAAGCTGAAGAAGAGATTCCGGAAGAGGAAGAGGAAGAAGAAGAAGAAACTCCTGAAGAAGCAATAAAAATTGAACTCGAATAATATCAGCTTGTTTCAAGAAACGAATTGAGGGTAAAAACGTCCCTGCAAAATGTTTTTCTTTCTCAAATCCTCAAATCTTTCAATTACATGAGATAAATTATTCAAATCCGGTTCATATTTAAGGTATTTACGGTAGTATCTTAATGCCATACGCTGATCCTGCAATTTATCAAAACAGATCGCTATTCCCAAATAAGCTTTAGAAGAAACTGGACGAATTTTTATAGAACTCACAAAAATATTAATTGCTGACTTGTATAAATTGAGCTTCATATACAAACCACCAAGGTTTTCATATGCTTTTAAGTGTTGCGGATTTTCTCTGATAATTTTTTTGTATTCTTTTATCGCAAGACTGTTTTGACCATGTAACTCATAGGCAAAAGCCAAATTAAACCTGGCTTCCAGGAAATCTGGGCTTATTTTTAAAGCTTTTTTATATTCTTTTACAGCGCAACAAAACTTATGATCAATGCAATAACAGCAACCTGCTTCAAAATAAAGCTGTTTATCAAAAGAATTGATCTTTTTTGCTTTATTAAACGCATTTATTGCATTTTTAACATAGCCGATTTGTTTATACGCAAGCCCAAGTCCCTTGAGCGCCTCGAAATTTGATCCATTTATTCTTAAAACATTATAATATTCATCGATTGCTTCCCAAAAATAGTTCTTTATTCTTAAAGCATCTGCCTTTACAAGATGTTTATAAGAAAAATCTTTATCATCAAACTGTTTTTCTGCCTTGTTTAAAAACTTTTCCAGCTTTTCAGAGGAAAAATTGTCCGTAATTACTACTCCCATATGAACCCCAAGCCATTTTGAAATACTAAAAACACTCTAAAAAATTAATAAATTTTATTGGATTTTTATTGGATTTTTATAAATATCGGCCCCTAAAATCCACTTCTTATTGTAATTTTATTAACTTTTTATATTTAAATATATACTTTTATTTTAAAAATATTCTTAACTTAAAGAATCAATCCAAGGATTTAAATTTTTTTATAGATAGGTTAAATTTTTTATTCAAAGTAATGCAATTGTAAAAAAAATACATCATGTATATTCAAGCTAAACCCCTACAATATTTACTTTTGATGTTTACTATAGTAATATTTAAATAAAGAAATAAGCCGAAGTGGTGAAATTGGTATACACGCATGGTTCAGGGTCATGTGGGCCTAGCCCTTGTGGGTTCGAGTCCCACCTTCGGCAGATAAACAACAAAGACCCGAAACTGTGTAAATAGGAGGAAAATCATTAGTAACATTAAATATTCAGGCTCCAAAAAACCTGAAATCAACGAAAACATCAGAGCAAGAGAAGTCCGTTTAATCGACGACGAAGGACAAAATCATGGAATTGTGAGCACTTCAAATGCATTGGAAATGGCTTCTGAAAAAGATCTTGATCTTGTGGTAGTAAGCCCTGACCAGGATCCTCCCGTAGCTAAAATTCTTGATTACGGCAAATACAAGTTTGATACGGAAAAAAGAGCTAAGGATGCCAAAAAGAAGCAGCATGCTCCTGAAGTAAAAGAAATAAAAATGCGCTATAAAATTGATGTACATGATTATGGCGTAAAATTTAAAAATATAAAGAAATTTCTTGCAGCAGGAGATAAAGTAAAAATAATGGTGACTCTTAAAGGAAGGGAACTTCAGCATACTAACCTTGCCTTTGATCTTATTAACAGAGTAAAGGAAGATTTAGAAGGCGAAAATATTATAATGGAAAAACATCCTTCCATGGAGGGTAAAAGTGCTGTTATGATAGTTGCCCCCGGAGAATCCGGAGCAAAAAAATAGAACCGGTTAAAAATATAAAAACTATAACCGCTCTTGATTTTTAGAAAACCTTTGTATTACGATAGGTTTCTGATAGCAAATTTAAATTATTATTGTTAAATAAAACTCTTTTAGGAGAAAACAGACTATGCCTAAAATGAAAACTCATAGAGCCGGAGCAAAGAGATACAAAGTTACAGCAAACGGCAAAATACTCCGCAGAAAAGCCGGAAAAAAACATTTACTCGGTCATAAAGCGTCAGATAGAAGAAGACGTTTAAGCGGAATGACGGAAGTTTTTGAAGGAAATATCGAAAAAATAAAACTTGAACTTCCTTATATGAAATATTCACGTTAAACATCAAAGGAGTAAATCGTTATGCCAAGAGTTAAGCGGGGAAATGTCCTTCGCAAAGGACATAAAAAAATTCTTAAATATGCAAAAGGTTTTAAAGGAGCAAGGAGCAGATTATTTAAAGTAGCTAATCAAGCTGTAATGAAGGCTTTAGCTTATCAATACCGTGACCGCAGACTTAAAAAGAGAAATTTCAGACGGCTTTGGATTTCCAGAATTA